>JBAPYG010000454.1:0-14391 GCA_049284615.1 Acidimicrobiia bacterium | reverse complement strand
GAATTCGGTCACTGTCTCTCGACTCTACGCGGGAGCAGGGCCCCTGTGCGCAGCTGTCGGGTCGGCCGGCTCCACCCGCCCCCGCTCGGAGAGGTATGCGTGCCAGATCAGTCGCGCGGCCGCAGCTCGAATGGGTCGCCACCGCTCGCCGAGGATCTCCAGCTCTTCCTCGTCGGGCGGGGCGCCCGCCCCCAGTGCCTCGCCAACCCCGACCTGGAGGGCACGGTCGCCCACCGGCCACATGTCGGGCCGACGTGATGCCGAGAGGAGATACGCATCGGCGGTCCAGGGACCGATCCCGCGTATGGCCAGCAGGTCGGCCCGAGCCTTCGCCACCGGCTCATGGTCCAGGGCGTCCAGATCGAGACCCTCGTCGAGGACCATTCGCGCCAGGTCGAGCAGGTAGGACGTCTTCTGCCGGGTCACCCCGATCGATCGCAGCCCATCGTCGCCGGCTCGGACCGTGTTGGCCGGCGTCACTTCGCCGACCAGGTCACCCAATCGCCGATACATCGCAGCTCCAGACTCCAGTGACACTTGTTGCTCGAGGATGAGGAGCACGAGGGTCCTGTAACCGGGTCGGCGGTGCCAGAAGGCGGGCACCCCCCAACGATCGACCAGACGAGCGAGGTGGGGGTCCTCGCCGATCAGGAGGTCGCAGGCTGCCCGAAACGTCTCTTCGTCGAGACGCTCGACCACGGGGAGCATCGACGAGACCGGCAGCGCCCCCAAGGTCGCAGAGTCGAACGAGTGGTCGTCGGCATTGTCCGATGTCACCCAGCCCGACTCGTCCACGAGCCGCTTGATCAGCCACATCCCCGATCGGCCCGGGTGCGGGAGGACCACGAGGTTTCCGGGCCGGGCCTGTCGGGTATCAACCGCGACGACCTCCTGGCCCGGCTGGAGCGTGGGGCTCATCGAGTGCCCGGATACCCGGAAGCGCTTCATCGCCATGATCGGCCCAGGAGTATGGTCGGAGTCGACCAAACGAAACCTATAGAAGGAGTCACATGCGACAGGTAACAGTCGCACATGCCCACTGCGATCTCTACTGCGGGGTCTACGACCCGGCTCAAGCGAAGATCGAGGCGCTGTCGGTCCTCAAGATCGCTCAGAAGTACCAAGACTCGGACGACGAGGTGTTTCGCGCTCGCGCTCTCGCTCTCAAGGAGGAGCGCGCCGAGCTGGTCAAACACCACCTCATGGTGTTGTGGGCCGACTTCTTCACGGCCGATCACCGCAAGGAGTTCGAGAATCTCGACGGCCTGTTCTGGCGGGCCATCCACCAAGGTGGTGAGGCCAAGAAGTCGGCCGACCCGGCGGAGGGCGAGAAGCTGATCGCATTGATCGACGAGATCGCCGACATCTTCTGGCAGACGGACAAGGCCAAAGGGATGGGTGTCTACCCACCCTCGTAGTCGGAAGGAGGCTCGGTCCCCAGCGTCGCGCCGGGGGTCGGGTCGAGATCATCGGAGAGGGGCGTGTCTGCGGACCGCCCCTCTTTCGTGAAGTAGGCGCGATAGCGCTGCTTCATCCAGTCGAGGATGTTGGCCGCCCACGTGAACTCCGTGGCCAGCAAGGCCAGGCCCCCGGCGATGGTGAGGAGCCCCGGGCCGGGCAGCACGAGCAGGATCAGACCCAAGAGGATCAGACCGATGCCTGCGCCGATTCGTGCGATTCGAGCCATGGGGACAACCTATCGGAATCCGCTCGGCTCGGAATGAGGGATCACCCCGATTCGACCCTCTGGCCGGCCCCGGGGTTTCAGCCGCCTCAGTCGTCGAGGGCGTCCGGCTCGAGCTTGATGAACACCGGTTGGATGTCGCCCAGCAGCGTTCCCCCGGGCACGACCGGGGCCGACCAGGAGAGGACATCGGGACCGCTGCCGAGCATCTCCCCGATGGTCGCCGTCGAGTGGGGCAGGTAGGGGTAGAGGGCGACTCGAATCGCAGCGATCGCCTGTATCGCCACCCACAGGATCGTGCCGCCGCGGCTCGGGTCCTCCTTGAGGGCCCTCCACGGCTCCGTGGCATTCAGGTATGCGTTGACCTCCCCGGCGGCGTCCATCGCGGCCCGGAGCCCGGCGCGGAGCTCGGTGGCCTCGATGTGCTCGGCGACCTCATCCACGGTGCGTCGGCTCAGGTCGAGGATCTCTCGGTCCTCGGGCTCGAGCTCCCCAGGCTCCGGGACCTGGCCGTCGAAGTTGCGGGCGCTCATCGACAGGACCCGGTTGACAAGGTTCCCCCATGTGGCAACGAGCTCCTCGTTGACCCGTCGCACGATCTCCTCGTCGCTGATCTCGGTGTCGTTCTGCTCAGGGAAGACGGAGGCGATGGCATAGCGGAGGGCATCGGGCTGGAGTCGATCGATGTACCACGTGAGAGATCTCCCGACGCCCTTCGACTTGGAGACCTTTGAGCCACCGAAGGTTATGTACTGGTTGGCGGGAACGTCGGTCGGGAGCTCGAGGTCGCCGTGGCCCATGAGCATGGCCGGCCAGATCACCGCGTGGAACGGGATGTTGTCCTTGCCGACGAAATAGTACGACTCGGCCCTTGGGTCCTTCCACCACTTGTCCCATGCCTGGGGGTCGTTGGTGTGTGAGGCCCACTCGATCGCCGCGGAGAGGTACCCGATGACGGCGTCGAACCAGACGTAGATCTTCTTCCCGGGGCCCAGGTCGTCCACGGGCACGTCGACTCCCCAGTCGATGTCCCGGGTCATGGCGCGTACCGGCATGTCCTCGACCATGCCGAGGGCCCAGTTCCTGACGTGTTTGCGCCATGTGGTCTTGGACTCGAGCCACTCGGTCAGTCTCTCCTTGAACGCAGGCAGGTCCATGAAGTAGTGCTCTGTCTCGCGTTGGGAGGGCGTCGCCCCACTGAGCCGGGAACGGGGGTTGATCAGGTCTGTGGGATCGAGCGTCCGACCGCAGTTGTCGCACTGGTCACCCCGTGCGCCGGCGTAGCCACAGTGCGGGCATTCGCCCTCGACATAGCGATCTGGCAGGAATCGATCTACCTCAGGGTCGTAGAACTGGAGGGAGGTCCTCTTGATCATGTAGCCGTTCTCGAGGAGTCGGAGGAAGAAATCCTGGGTCACCCGATGGTGGTTCTCGGTCATGGTCGTGGTGAAGAGGTCGAAGGTGATCCCGAGACGATCCCAATAGCCGAGGATCTCGGGGTGATATGTGTCGACCACTTCCTCCGGCGTCACTCCCAACTCGTCGGCCTTGACCGTGATCGGGGTCCCGTTGGCGTCCGAGCCGGAGACCATGAGAACTTCGCTACCGATGAGACGGTGGTAGCGGGCGAAGATGTCAGGTGGTAGGTAGGCCCCGCCGAGATGACCCAGGTGCAGAGGGCCCGATGCGTAGGGCCAGGCAACGGCGACGAGGATGCGACGGGTCATCAGGGGCGGCAGGGTAACTGCCTCACATGAGTGCGAAGTTGGGGTTTGGGGGGTGGAGTGGTCAGCGGGCAGTGGCCACACCGGGCTCCGGTACGTGCTTGGTGGAGCGTTCGGCGAGGACGACGCCGATGATTATCAGGATGGCGCCACCGACGATGGCCGGGGTCAGCTTCTCACCGAGGAATGTGACTGCGAGGGCCACCGCGACCACCGGGACGGCGTATCCGGTCAGGGCGAGCCGCGAAGCTGGATTGAGCCCGGCACCGATCAGGAAGGACGTGAAGGCCACCGTCGTCCCGAGCACACCGAGGGCGATCAGGAGAAGCCAGCTGGTCCCGTCGATGGTGGCGGTGTTGAAGTCGAAGAACAGCGGCAGGACCACAGCCACGACCAAGGTGTTGACGGTGAACTGGGGGAGGACCAGCTGATCGCTGGGGACCTCGAGCGCGAAACGCCGGCTCAGCGCCCCACCGATGCCCGCCATGAGCACCCCGGCGAGGATCAGGGTCACACCGCGCCACAGGTTGCCGACGCCCTCGACCGAGCCCCCTCCGATGCCGACGAGCAGTGCCGAGCCGGTGAGGGCGATGAGGAGGCCGGGGAGGGCCTTGGCCCGGAATCGCTCCCCCTCGACCAGGAAGTGGGCCGCCCCGATGGTGGCCAGCGGCACGAGGGCGATGAGGAGGCTTCCCAGACTCACCGGGAGGTCTTCGGTCGCCAGTGTCATCAAGACCATCGGGAACGCCATGGCCACCGTCCCCAGGACCAGGCCCCGCCGCCACGCGTCGCCATTGGTGTGGATGAAGCGACCGGTGAGCGATATCACGACACCCAGGGTCAGTAGGGCAAGGACCATACGGATCGGAATCAGGGTCCAGGTGTTGACCCCCCTCAGCAGGATCGCCCGGCTCAGCACCGCCGAGGCCGCCCAGCCGACGGTGGCGGCCACCAATGGAGACCAGGGATTCATCGAGGCAAGCCAACCGGCACCTCAATGAACTATTCCCAGGGACCGATAACCTGGTGTCATGCGAACCCGCACACTCATTCTTCTCACGGTCCTCGTCGTCGTGGTCGCCGCCTGCGGCGACAACGGTTCGGAGGGCACGTCCACCACGTCCGCCGCCGATACGACCACGACCGCCGATGCCCCCGAGGCGATGCTCCTGTCATATTCGCTCGAAGCCGGTCAGAGCATCTCCTACGAAGCCGTCATGGACCAACACATCCAGCTGGCGGTCGAAGGCGATCCGACTGCCCTGGGTGAGGCCGAGGCCGCGGGGGAGGACTTCCCCCAGCAGATGGACCTGAACATCACCGGCACCACCACGTTCACCCACTCGGTGGCCGACGGCCCCGAGCCGGGCACCTATGCCATAACCATCACCGGGGACCTCTCCGGCCTCGAGTTCAGCGGGACCATCGACGGTGAGCCGGTGAGCGACGCCGACACCGATCTCCCCGACATGGCGGGGATGGAGCCGGTCGATGTCACCATCGTCGTCGACGAGCAGGGGAACATCATCCCCGATGAGAGTGGTCTCCCCGAGGACTTCTTCGGGGGTCTCGGTGGGATGGACATGCTCAGCGACATCGGGCCCGGCGCCGGCGCCGGCACGGGCCAGTTCTTCGGCCCACCCTTCACCGAAGAAGAGGTGACGGTCGGTGACACCTGGTCGGAGACCATCGAAGTCCCGACCATGCCCGGAGACGATCCGATAACGACCACCGTCGAGAGTGCGGTCACCGGGACCGAGGACATCGACGGCGTGGAGACCTTCGTGATTGAGACGACATCGTCCACGTCCGCGGTCGAGTTCGACCTCGCCGACATCCTGATCGGCTTCATGACCGCTTTCGTGCCCGAGGACGCCAGCGACGAAGACCTGTCCGAGATCGAAGCCCTCTCCGAGCAGTTGCGTTTCGCCTTCACGGTCGACCCCCAGATCGCCGCGATGACCACCTGGTTCGACGGCGCGGCAGGCGTGTCCCGTCAGGCGCGAGTCGTCAGCTCGACTCACATGACCATGGACATCAACGTGCCCGACGACGAGTCCGGTGAGATGGTGGAGATGGCCATGGACATGAGCATCGACCAGGACACCACGTACCACCTCCTCGAGGTAGGTGACGGCGGCGACGCCTGAACATCGATCTCTGCAGGCTCCTAGCATTGATCGGGTCGTGACCCTCGCCCCCGCCCGCACCTCGATCCTGCCCGATCGAATCACCACGCCGACCCTGAGGACCTTCCTGCGGAGTGTCCCTTCTGTCGACGAGGTGGGTGCCGTCGAACGCGTAGCTGCGTTGTCCACGCGCTCGATCAAGCGGGAATCGAAGCGGGTCGCACTCGATCTGATCATCCGGATGATGGATCTGACCACCCTGGAGGGCAAGGACACCCCGGGGAAGGTGGTCCAGATGTGCGCCAAGGCACACCGGCCCGATCCCACCGACCCCTCCATCCCATCGGTGGCCGCCGTCTGTGTCTACCCGAACATGGTGCCGTATGCGGTGCAGGCCACGGCGGGCACGGGGCTGCACGTCGCCAGCGTCGCCACCTACTTCCCGTCCGGTCTCTCCGACACCAGGTTGAAGATCGCAGAGGTGAAGAGGGTCGTGGCCGATGGCGCCGACGAAGTCGACATGGTCATCGACCGTGGGGCGTTCCTCGCCGGTGAGTACTTTCGGGTCTTCGACGAGATCAGACGAACCAAGGAGGCTGCCGGCGACGCCCATCTCAAGGTCATCCTGGAGACGGGAGAGCTGGAGACCCTCGACAACGTCCGCCGAGCCTCGATGCTGGCGATGGCCGCCGGTGGAGACTTCATCAAGACCTCGACCGGGAAGGTGAGCCCGGCCGCCACCCTTCCCGTCACACTGGTGATGCTCGAGGCGATCCGCGACTTCGACGATGCCACCGGAGTGAAGGTGGGCATGAAGCCCGCCGGCGGGATTCGCACATCGAAGGAGGCCATGCGTTACCTGGTGCTCCTCAACGAGACGCTGGGTGAGGGTTGGATGAGCCCGGATTGGTTTCGATTCGGGGCTTCCTCGTTGCTCAACGACGTCCTGATGCAGATCCGCTTCCAGGAGACGGGTCGCTACTCGTCACCCGACTACTTCACCAAGGACTGATCGTTGGCCATGACACGAATCCCCGACACGACGCACGAGACGCTTCTGTGGGAGTACGCCGCCTCCAAGGAGTCGAGCGACATCGTGTCGCTGGAGGACAGGTACGGGCTGTTCATCGATGGCAAGCTCCGTGCCCCGAAGTCGAGAAAGTACTTCCCGACAATCAACCCCGCCACCGAGGAAGAGCTGGCCGAGGTCGCCGAGGCGGGCCGGGCCGATGTCGACGACGCTGTGGCCGCGGCGCGCACAGCGTACGAGGAGGTGTGGGGCCCCATGCCGCCCGCCGAGCGCGCCAAGCACATCTTCCGCATCGCCCGGATGATCCAGGAGCGCGCACGTGAGTTGGCGGTGCTCGAGACCCTGGACGGTGGCAAGCCGATCAAGGAGTCTCGTGACGTGGATCTTCCCCTCGTCGCCGGGCATTTCTTCTACTACGCCGGCTGGGCGGACAAGCTGGAGTACGCCTTTCCCGGGTTGACCCCAAGACCTCTCGGTGTGGCCGGGCAGGTGATCCCGTGGAACTTCCCGATGTTGATGCTGGCGTGGAAGGTCGCTCCCGCCCTCGCCGCGGGCAACACCGTCGTTCTCAAGCCCGCCGAGACCACGCCCCTCACCGCCCTTGTCTTCGCCGAGCTGACCCGGGAGGCCGGTCTGCCTCCGGGGGTCCTGAACGTGGTGACCGGAGCCGGCGCCACGGGTTCGCTCGTGGTCGGCCACGAAGACGTGGACAAGGTCGCGTTCACCGGCTCGACCGCCGTGGGCAAGTTGATTCAGAGCGAATTGGCCGGGACCTCGAAGAAGCTGACCCTCGAGCTGGGGGGCAAAGGAGCACATGTGATCTTTGAGGACGCCCCACTCGACCAGGCAGTCGAGGGCGTCATCAACGGGATCTTCTTCAATCAGGGCCATGTGTGCTGTGCCGGATCGCGTCTGTTCGTCGAGGAGTCGATTCACGACCGCTTCGTCGACAAGCTGAAGCGTCGTCTCAGCACCCTGCGGGTGGGCGACCCGATGGACAAGAACACCGACATCGGCGCCATAAACTCTCGAGCTCAGCTCGACAAGATCTCAGAGCTCGTCGATGCGGGTCGATCGGAGGGCGCAGAGATGTTCCAGCCCGAGTGTGAGCTTCCCTCCAACGGCTTCTTCTTCCGCCCGACCCTGTTCACAGGTGTCTCCCAGTCCCATCGAATCGCTCAGGAGGAGATCTTCGGGCCGGTGCTCTCCATCCTGTCATTCCGCACGCCCGAAGAGGCCGTGGAGAAGGCCAACAACACCCCTTACGGCCTGTCCGCGGGTATCTGGACCACGAAGGGGTCCCGGATCCTGTGGATGGCCGATCGTCTGCGCGCCGGGGTGGTGTGGGCCAACACGTTCAACAAATTCGACCCGACCTCACCCTTCGGCGGATACAAGGAATCAGGCTTCGGTCGCGAGGGCGGGCGACACGGTCTCCTCGCATACATCGACTGGAGCGAGGGATGAGCCGTCTCGAGGTCAAGAAGACGTACAAGCTGTACATCGGTGGGAAGTTCCCCCGATCGGAGTCGGGCCGGTCGTATGCCGCGCTCGACGCCGACGGCGAGGTGCTGGCCCGGGTGGCGCATGGCTCGCGCAAAGACCTCAGAGATGCGGTTCGTGACGCCCGAAGCGCTCAGGAGGGCTGGGGGGGCCGCACCGGTTACAACAGGGGCCAGATCATCTATCGCATCGCCGAGACTCTGGAAGACCGCGCCGGGACGTTCATCGAGCTCTTGGTGGCCTCAGGATCGTCGGAGGCAGAAGCCGCGGCCGAAGTCGACGCCGCCGTCGATCGCGTCGTCTGGTATGCCGGGTGGGCCGACAAGTTCGCCCAGATCTACGGGAACCTGAACCCGGTGTCCGGGCCCTTCTTCAACATCTCGTCACCCGAGCCGACCGGTGTGGTCGGCGTGATCGCACCCGAGGAGCCGGGTCTGCTCGGGCTCGTCTCCCGACTGGTCCCGGTCCTCGTACCGGGCAATGTCGCGGTCGTGCTGGCATCCGAGTCCCGGCCCATGCCCGCCATCACTTTCACCGAGGTCCTGGACACGTCGGATGTGCCCGGTGGTGTGGTCAACGTCCTCACCGGGCGCAAGGACGAGCTGATTCCCTGGCTGGCCGATCACATGGACGTCAATGCCGTAGACGCCGGGGGTGCTACTCCGGAACAGGCCCGACGGGTGCAGGAGGGTGCGGTGCACAACGTCAAGCGCGTCGTCCTGCCCACCACGAATGGTCCGGCCCAGTCTCCGTATCGGATAGCGGCATTCACCGAGACCAAGACGGTCTGGCATCCAAAGGGTCTGTGACCCGCGACCTCTCTCCGACTGATCTGAATCGGACCGTTCTCGCCCGTCAGCTGCTGCTCGACAGATCGGCTCTTCCCCTTCATCGAGTGGTGGAGCGGATGGCCGGTGTCCAGGCCCAGTACGCCCCTTCCGCCTACATCGGGCTCTGGTCGCGAGTCACCGGGTTCCAGCGCCGCGACCTCACTTCGGCCTTGGAGCGACGAGCAGTCGTTCAGGCAACCGTGATGCGCGGCACCATCCATCTGGTCTCGAGGTCGGACTTCTGGCCGCTCACGGAAGCCAGCCGGATCCCTCGACGTAACGCTTGGGACCGTACGTTCGGCCGCACTCACGACGTAGGCAAGATCATGGCGTTGGCCAGTGAGGTCGAGGCCTTCCTGGCCGACGGGCCGCGGAAGCGGCGCGACATCATCGATGCCCTGGGAATCGACTCGGAGATATGGAACGGTGTCGTGAATTGGGTCGATCTGGTGCGGATCCCCCCATCCGGTACCTGGGAGGCGCGCAGGGCAGATCTCTACGGTCTTGCCGAGTCGTGGGTCGGTGGCAACGACACCTTGCCCGCCGTCGGCCGTGATCTGCTCGTTCGCAGGTACTTGTCCGGCTTTGGGCCCGCCTCTCGTGGTGACATCCAAGCGTTCACGCTCCTCACGCTCGACGACATCGACGGGTCGCTGTCCCGCCTGAGAACCCGTCGACGCACCACTCGGCAGGGCCACGAGTTGATCGACCTGTCGGGTGCACCGATCGTCACCGGCGATGCCGCTGCGCCGGTCCGGTTCATCGGGAACTGGGACGCCTTGTTGCTGGTGCATGCCCGCCGGGCGGGGATCCTCCCCGAGGAGCACCGGACGCGCATCTTTCACACGAAGACGCCTCACTCCTTCGCCACCTTCATCGTCGACGGCAGAGTCAGGGGCACATGGAGGGAGGAAGACGGCCGCGTCGTGCTCGATCGCTTTCAGCCGGTGCCCCGTCGATTCGAGCGCGCCCTCACCGAGGAGCGAAGACGGTTGGAGGACTTCCTGCGCTAGGGGTGCTTCCGATCTCGGGACGGTGGGTAAGAAGCCGCCCCTAGGTTCGTTGGGGGACTTCGTCGTCGTCTCTCGTGCTTCTCTCTGGCGTGTTCGAGGGTGTGGCAGGGTCGGCAGAGGAGTTGCCCATTGTCGATTGTGGATTCGCCGCCGTCGGCCCAGTGGGTTTTGTGGTGGATATCGCAGTGCCGGGGTTGGGCACGACAGCCTTTCCCTTGACAGTGTCGGTCTCGGGCGACGATGGCGCGACGCTGTGCTGTGGTCCACACCCTGGTCTTGCGTCCCACGTCGAGGATCTCTGAGTCTGGCCCTAGGACGATGCGGCTCAGGGAGCAGTCGCAGGCGATCATCCGAACGGTGTCGACGTCGATGATGTCGCCGTCTTCTGTCTCGTGCAGCGTTCCGGCCACACCCTGAAGGGCGGGAAGGTCGGCGTGAAGGCTGATATGCGGCTTCTCACCACCGAGTGTCGGAGTGACACCGTTGTCCAGCCAGTCTCGGCAGAGGTCCTCCAGCGCGTCGTGGCGGCGTTGTCGGGGAGTTCGAATGTCGTCGTGTCTGCGGGGCGGGGTGAGTGTCTGCAGCGCCGCCCCCACCGCTTCGCCGGCGGTGGGGGTGAGCCAGCCATCCACCCGTCGCATTCCGTTCATGGTCCTGGAAATCGAGAGTCCGCGACGCATGTTCTGGCTCTCCATGTCGAGGTCACCCGGACCCTCCACGAACTGTCGCCAGTATTCGACCGCCTTTCGTGTGTCTGCAACGTCGAGCCCTTCGACGATGTCGACAAGGATCTGGTCCGCTTGCGGATAGAGGTCGGGAACCGTTTCCGCGGCCCGAAACAGTTGTCGGGCTTGATCGGTGGAGAGACGGCCGTCCGCCCAGGCCGAATAGGCATGCGGCGCCTTCTCTTCGATGGTGGCCCATCCGATGATTTCTCTGGCTCTGCCGATCGACATGCCGGTGAGATCCGTCAGCAGTGCTGTCGGCGAGGAGTAACCAAGCGACCGGTACCCACCGCGGTCGGAGAGACTCCTGACCAGACCGGCCAAGAACACTTGGAGCATCTGGATTCCGTGGACGACCTCGGACACCTCGGCTGCAGTCTCCTCGTGGGTGAGAGCAGCCGGATCGACCGCTGTCAACTCGGCTATCGCCGATCGCATCGCGCTCATCCTGGCGACTCCATACTCCGAACATACGTTCGAGATGGGACAGATTCAACCCCATCGATGGCGATTCCTGAGACGACCGAGACGTCGTCTTCCGCGCTCTGATCCGGAGAGACCAAGATGGGCGCGTGGAGAGATACTCGATTCCCATCGACGGCCCGCTCGACCTGCGACGGACCCTACGGCCGCTTCATGGCCGCCTCGGGGCCGACGGCTGGTGGATCGCCGCCAGGAGCCCCGACGGCCCCGGCTCGATGCGCATCCACCGCGACCGGGGAGTGCTGTTCGGCGAGGCTTGGGGAGAAGGTGCTTCGTGGTTGCTGTCCCGTCTCGGCTCGATGGCCGGCTTCGACGACGACCCCGCCCAATTCGTGACGGAAGACCCGATCGTGTCCGACTTGCATCGTCTCCATCCCGGCTCGCGCTTCGGGCAGACCGATCTCGTGTTCGACGCCCTGGTGGTCGCGATCTGTGCCCAGAAGGTCACGGGGAAGGAGGCACACCGGGCCATGAGCGGGCTGTCCCGGCGCTTCTCGGGCCCGGCGCCCGGGCCGAACCCGACGCTCCGACTGCCCCCGGACCCCGACGCGATGGCTTCGGCTCCCTATTACGAGTTCCACCAGCTCCATCTCGAGAAGCGACGGGCCGACCTCCTCCGTCGCGTCAGCCAGGATGCCCGACGGATCGACCTGCTCGGCGAAGCGTCGACGGCGGAGGCGGCGCGGCGTCTCGAGTCTGTTCCCGGGATAGGCCCCTGGACGTCGGCGACCACTCTCGCCGTCTCCCACGGTGATCCCGATCAGGTGGCAGTCGGTGATTTCCATCTCAAGCACATCGTCGTCCATCACCTCACGGGGCGGGCCCGTGGCACCGATGAGGAGATGCTCGACCTGTTGGAGCCGTTCCGACCGCACCGCGGCCGGGTGGTCCGACTCCTTCACACCCTCGGTCACGAGCCGAAGTTCGGTCCACGGATGCCAGCGCGCGACATCAGCCGGATGTGATGGCGTCTTCCCGGCCTTCGACCTGACGACCGACGGTCAGCAAACTGGGGATGAGGGCAAGGACGAGGGGGACCAGCATCATCGTGAGGTTGGTGGGGAGCAACACCGCGGCGAGCATGGCCAGCCAGCCCCCGATCCTCCATCGCTTCGTCCTGAAGCGGGCGGGGCCGTCGAGGCTGAGCAGATAAAGCGCGCCCCCGACGGCTCCGGCCAGACCCGAGGCCAGGATCCATACCAGGACCCACGGGTTCCAGCCCTGGATGCCCGCCAGGTTGACAAAGAACATCCAGCCACTGAGGAGAGCCACCGAGCCTGCGACGAATCTGGCAAAGATCCGTCCCATCGAGAGCAACAAATCCACGTGTGGAGTCTATCGGTCGAGCCAGGCGACGATGAGGTCGCCCACCAGCGCCGGGTCGTGCATGTCGTTGTGCCGCGCCCCCTCTACCAGCTCGAGGAGAGCGGACGAGCCCGAAGACTCGAGGGCCGCGTAGAAGTCGAAGGCGAACTGGTCGGCGACCAGGCCGTCGAGCTCTCCGTACATTATGAGCGAGTCGAGCTCGGTGTTCTCGTCGGTCAGGTCCTGGGGGTTTCCCACTGCCCACACCCCGGGGTTGACCGTCTCGGACTCACCGAAGAAGACCAGCATGGCCAGACCCAGCCGGCTGATGTCGTAGGGACCGGCGAGCCCGACGAAGCGCTCCGGGACGCCGGAGCCCGGAAGAGGGCAGGCCCCGACGTAGTCGTCACCGGTGAGGGCGACCAATGCGCCGATGTGGGCCCCCGCCGAGTGACCGATGAGGGCCACGGTCCCGTCCGAGTCGGGATGAGAGGCGGCGTACCGAACCGCGCAGGCCACGTCATCGACGGCCTCGGGGAAGCCGGGAAGCTCCAGAGTGGAGAGGCGGTACCGGGTGTTCACAGTGAGATAACCGCTTTCGTTGAGATGTTCCGCGAGGGGTCGCATCACTGATGGGCTGCCGGCCACCCACCCACCACCGTGGACCAGGACGACGGCCGGGAACGGGCCCTCGCCGTCGGGGATGGACACCTCGGCGTCGATCTCGAATGACTCGGCCCCGGCCACCGGTTTGGTGCTGGTCGTGGTGCTGGGGCGCAGTGTCGAAGGGGTCGTGGCCGTGGTCGGGGTGAGCGTCGCGGAAGGATTCGAGGGCGTCGTGGAACCCACGGTGTCGCCGCCGGCGCAGGCTGCGACGATGAGGGCGATCAGGAGAGCAGCGAAGCCGCCGCGCGATCTACGTGCCATTCCACTTCGGCGTCGCCTTCACCAAGACGCCCCGCCGGCGTCGTGCCGGCAAAGGACCCGGCCAACGCTTCCGCCTTCTCCTCCCCGGCGGTGAGCACCATGAGACGTCGGGCCGCCCACAGAAGAGGATAGGTGGCGGTCAGCCGGGGCTCACCTGTCTCGGGGATCTCGTTGGCCACATACCATCGACTCATCTCGTGGAGGGCCTCGCTGTCGGGGAAGAGGGAAGCGATGTGGCCATCGGAGCCGAGGCCGAGCAGGATCAGTTGCGGTGACCGGCCCTCGTGGAGCGAGCGCAGGTTGGCCTCGTAGTGAGCTGCCGAGTCATCGGGCTCCATGAACTCGCTCCAACGTGGCCTCTCGAATCGGGCCGGCACGTGGTCCATGAGGGTCGTGGCCGCCATTCGGCCATTCGACCTCTCGTCGTCGGCGGGCACCCATCGCTCGTCCGACAGCCAGGCGTCGACGCGAGCCCAGTCGCCGGGCCGGCCCCGCAAGGTCTCGTAGGTGGCGACCGGGCTGCTGCCCCCGGCGAGGCCGAGCGAAAAGCGACTCTCCGATTCGGAGATCAGCTCCGAGATGCGGGTGGCGGCTGCTGCGGCGACCTCCTCGGGGCTCTCGTGGACGAGCAGTTCCATCATGGGGACGGTACCCGCACTCCTATGGTGTGTTGATGCCGCGAGTGACCATCGAGTGGGACGGGGGACAGGTCAGCGGAATCGTGGAAGGGGACGGCGGTTCCGGGATCCTCCTGGCGCACGGTGCCGGGACCGATCAGGAGCACCCTTCGATCGCCGCCCTGCGCAGCGGTCTCGCCGCAGCCGGCCATCGTGTCATGAGCTTCAACTACCCGTACACGGAGCGAGGCACCAAGCGACCGGACCGTCAGGAGAGACTCCTGTCTTGTCATCGTGCTGCCGCCGACACCCTCTCGGCGGGGGTCGACGACTTGTTCCTGGCCGGCCGGTCGATGGGAGGTCGGATGGGCACCTATCTGGTCGCCGACGGGTACCAGGCGACTGGGCTGATCCTCTACGC
>JBAPYG010000453.1:0-20443 GCA_049284615.1 Acidimicrobiia bacterium | reverse complement strand
CGGCGATCCCGATCAGGGCGGCCACGATCCCGGCCGCGGGCAACCAGATCCAGATGGGGAGACCAAGACCCAGGAACGGGCCAGGTGGCGCACCCAGCCACGCCGCCGTGTAGGCGCCCACCCCCATGAAGAAGGCGTGGCCGAGCGACACCTGGCCGGCGAGACCGGTGAGGATGTTCAGGCCCAGCGCGGCGATCGCATAGATGGCGACCTCGGAGAGGAGACGGAGCCAATCGCTCTCCTGGAGGAACTGGAAGCCGGGGACGATGCCGAGGGGGATGAGTGCCAGGAACAAGAAGAAGAGCCCGAGCATGACCTTCTTGGTCCCGGTGTTCATCAAGGCCTGGTCGGCCTCGTACCGGGTGTAGAGCATGGGACGGCCCCTCATACTCTTCTGATCTCCTCGGTTCCGAACAGGCCATAGGGCCGCACCAGCAAGACGAGAAGCATGATCAGGTAGGGGACGATCCCGGCAAAGCCGACGCCGAGGAAGTCGAAGGTGAGGTACGTGCTGGCAGCCGATTCGGCGAACCCGACGATGAGACCCCCCACTATGCCGCCGAGCACCGAGTCGAGCCCTCCGACGATGATCGCCGGAAAGGCCTTGAAGGCGAAGAAGGCCGTCTGCTGGTCGACACCGGCGGCACGTCTTGGGAACATCGAGATGAAGATGCCTGCCACCGTGGCGAGGACGGCGCCGATGGCCCATGCGATCGAGAACACACGCCCGACACTGATGCCCTGAGCCCTTGCCGCCTCTTGGTCGAAGGCAGTAGCGCGCATGGCGATGCCCATCCGCGTCTGGAAGAACATCGCAATCGATCCCACAGCGATGATCGCCACCACGATCTGCAGCACCTGGGTCTGCGCGATCGTCACCCAACCGAGGTTGAAGACCTCAATGCCGAATGGGTCACCCATAGGCCGGGGGAATTGGCCGATGAAGTCGTTGGTGACATTGCGGATGACGATGTCGACTCCGAGTGTCACGATGGCCACGGCGAAGAGCTCCTCCCCCACCATCGGGCGCAGAAAGACCCGCTCCAAGGCCATTCCGATCACCGCCATCGCGACCAGGGCGATCACCACTGAGCCGAACCAGCTCACCCATGCCGGTGCGTTGGGGATGAAACGGCCCGGGATGTCGTAGACGTTGGCGAGACCGGCGACGAGGAAGGCCCCCATCGCCGCGATGGCGCCATGGGCGAAGTTGAGGACCTGGGTCGCCTTGAAGATGATCACGAACCCCACGGCGAGCAGGGCGTAGATGGTGCCGAGACTCAACCCTTCGACGACCATTCGGGCGAAATTGCCCTCAGCCGCCTGGGCGAGCACGACGATCCCCGGGGTCACGACCGATACATGTCCGCGATGAGGTCCCCAAACATGTCCGACATCGCCGAACGTTTCAGCTTCTGCGTGGCGGTCAGCTCCCCGTCCTCGTGGTCCAACTCCTTCGGAATCATCCGGAACTTGCGGACATTCTCGACACGAGCGAACTTCTCGTTGGTGTCGTTGACGATGGTCTGCATCAACTCGATCACCTCGGGCTTCTCGGCCAGGTCCCGATAGGTCGTGTACGGGATATTGCGACGCGTCGCCCAGTCGCCCACCGTGTCGAATTCGATGGCGATAAGGGCCGTCAGATACTTGCGGCCGTCACCGATGACCATCGCCTCCTTTATGAAGGGCGAGACCTTGAGCGAGTTCTCGATCTCCGAAGGTGAGATGTTCTTCCCACCCGACGTGATGATGATGTCCTTCATGCGATCGATGATCTTTATGTGTGTGCCATCGATCAGCTCGCCTACGTCGCCGGTGTGCAGCCAGCCGTCGTCGGTGAAGGCCTCGGCTGTCTTCTCCGGCTTCTTCCAATAGCCCTTGAACACACCCTCGTGCTTGGTCTGGATCTCGCCGGTGTCGGGGTCGAGACGAACCGTGCCCTCGACGTAAGGCTCGCCGACCGTTCCCACCATGGCCCGTCCCGGGTAGTTGGTGGTGGCCACGGCCGAGTTCTCGGTCATCCCGTACAGCTCGTACACCGGGAGGCCCAGGCCCATGAAGAACTCGAGCACCTCCGGGGCGATGGCGGCCGCACCGGAGGCGGCGTATCGACACCGACGCAGCCCGATGCGCTCCTTGAGACTCCTGAAGTAGAGGAAGTTGAAGATCCAATACAGGACCTTGGCGCCCGGTGTGAAGTCACCACCGTTCTCGACGCGAACCTTTCCGATGTGGCGGGCCGCCGCCATGGATGGCTTGGCGAAGAGACGCTTGATCACCGTCGCGTCGTTCAGCCTGATGAGGATCCCGGCGTGGATCCTCTCCCAGATCCTCGGGACCGAGAAGAAGATGGTCGGCTGGATCTCCCGCAGGTTCTGTTGCACGGTGTCGATCGACTCGGCGAAATTCAGCGTCGGGCCGTTCCCCGCGAGCGTCCAGGTCGAGAAGATCCTCTCGGCCACATGACACAGGGGAAGATAGGTGAGGAGTGTGTCGTCAGGCCCGACCGGGCCCTCCTTGCCGATGCGCCGCTCATTGTTGACCAGGACGTCCAGGCAATAGGTCACGTTCCCGTTGGTGAGCATTGCCCCCTTCGGCGGCCCCGTGGTGCCGGACGTGTAGACCAGGGTCATCACATCGTCCTCGGTGGCGTCGGCCATGATGCGCTCGACCTCGCCGGGGCGCTCCGCCATGTGACTTCTTCCCAGCTCGAGGAAGTCGTCCCAGAAAATGAATCGGTCGTCGTCATCGAGCTTGCGGAAGCCACGGGGCTCGATGTGGATGATCTTCTCGATCGACCGGACCTGGCCGATCACGTCCATGACCTTGTCGGCCTGCTCCTGGTCTTCGGCGAGATGGACACGGGCCCCGGAGTCGTTCAACAGGTACTCGACCTCGGCCGCCGGGTTCGTCGGGTAGAGACCCACCGTGATGCCTCGAACGGCCACCGTGGCGATGTCGAGGATGACCCATTCGGGGCGATCCTCGGAATGGATCGACACTCGGTCACCGGGCTCGACTCCCAACGCGAGGAGACCGTGGGCGGCTTCGAGAACGGTGTTCCAGAACTCCTCCCAGGTGATCTCCTGCCAAATCCCGAAGTCCTTTTCCCGCAGAGCCACCTTGTCGGGGACTCTGTCGGCCCACTCACGGACCATTGCGGCGACGGTGCGGTAACCGACGCCTGCGGACGGCGCGTCCTGCCGCTCTACCAGGGTCGTCATCGGTTGTCCTTCCTCACAGGATCGCGGAGCCTAGAGAAGCCTGAGCCTGCTTGTAGCCGATGGTCATATAAATTTGAGTGGATATGTCAACTTCCCCGGCTCCACTCGGACCCCCCGGGCCAGAACTCTTTCTTCCATATCGGCGCCCGTTGCTTCAACTCGTCTATGACGAACTGCGCCGCCGCGAATGCGTCGGCGCGATGGGCACATGACACGGCCACCGCCACCGAGACCCCACCCAGGTCCACCCGACCCGATCGGTGCTCTACCGCCACCGACAGGACCGGCCAGCGACTGCACGCCTCAGCGACGATCTCGGCGATCTTGGGCTCGACCATCTCGGCATAGACCTCGTAGTCGAGATGGGTCACGCCTTCTTTGCCGGGAGACTGGTCGCGGACGGTCCCGAGGAACAACACGGTTGCCCCCGAGTCGTGGCGGCCCACCTCGACGAGGAGGGAACCAGCGTCGATTGGGTCCTCACCCACGGACACCCTGATCGATTGCCCGGATCGCTCCATAGAATCGACAGCCTATGACAAGTCCACTCCCCCCGGAGCGCGTCAGCGACACGGGGCGGATCGATTCCCCAGGCAAGCCACCCCGTCGGGCCGACCCGTGGGCCATAGCCATGGGGATAGTGGGGGGCGTCCTTCTCGGCACAGGGCTGACCTTCGCCCTGCTGGGGTACGTCGGCATATTCGAGGAGCCGACCCCGCCGACAATTCCGCCGGCACCGACGTTGACGGCTCCCCAGCCGGTGTCTCCACCACCCACCTTCACCGACGAGGTGTCCGCGGCCGCCGTGGCGGCGCGCGTCGCTCCCTCGACCGTCGCCGTCGAGGTGAGCTCGTTCCTCACCGGCGGATCGGGCAGCGGGGTCGTCTACGGAACCGACGGGTACGTCATCACCAACCATCACGTGGTCGACGGGGCAAGCGAGGTCGCGGTCGTCTTCGCCGATGGCGCCCGCTTCCCGGCCACCGTCGTGGGCTCCGACCCGGTGACCGATATCGGCGTCCTGTTGGTCGACAGGGCCGACCTGGCGCCGATCGCCATCGGATCTGCAGACGCCCTGGCCATCGGGGACCAGGCAGTGGCGGTCGGGAACCCTCTCGGTCTTACGGGTGGGCCGACGGTCACATCGGGAATCGTCAGCGCACTCGAGCGAACCCTCGCCGTCTCGCCGAGGAGCAGCCTCTACGGTCTGGTCCAAACCGATGCCCCGATCGCACCTGGCTCGAGCGGGGGGGCGCTGGTGAACTCTGCGGGTGAGCTCATCGGGATCACGACAGCCATCGCGGTCTCCGACGTCGGACCGGCGGACCTCGGCTTCGCCGTGCCCGTGGAGATCGCCATGGGCGTGGCCAACGACCTCATAGAGACCGGGGAGGTGCGTCACGCCCTCCTCGGGATCAACGGGGAGACGGCATGGGCGCGGGAGGGGGATGCCGAGTATCCCGTGGGCGTGCTCGTCAACAACGTCTCCTCAGGGTCGTCGTACGAGCAGGGTGGTGGCCGTGTCAACGACGTGATCGTCGAGGTCGACGGCTGGCCGGTGACCACCTACGACGGGCTGCTGGCGCGGATGCGCCGGCTCCGGGAGGGACAGACGATTCCGATCCGTATCCTGAGCAGCGATGCCAACACGACACTCGATGTGACACTGGGGGGACTCGGCTCATGAGCGACGACCTTTTCTCGAAGCTGTTCGAGCTGTTCAACCAGCCCGGCCCGGTCAACTGGAAGCTGGCGGCGGAAGTCGCCCGGCACCTGTCCGGTGAGCGACAGCCCATCGAGCCCTGGGCGTCCGAGGAGTTCAGAGAGCTGGCTCGTCTCGCCGAATACCGTCTCGAGGCGGTGGCTCCCTTCCCGGTGCGTCCCGCCACCGACGTGCTCCCCCTCGATCCGCGCTCATGGGCAGAGAAGAACCTCGAGATGTACGGATCCCTGGTCGAGCCGTTCGCCGCCTCGATGGGTGGTGGCGAGGCCGCCCCCATGATGGCTCAGCTCGCCCCGGCGATGATCGGGCTCCAGGTGGGCAGTCTGGTGGGAAGCCTCTCGGCCTGGGTCGTCGCCGGCTTCGATGCCGGTCTTCCACCCGACCTGACCGGGCCTCTCACGCTCGTCGTGCCCAACATCGAGACTCTGAGTGTGACGGGAGTGGACCCCCGAGAGGTTCACCTGTGGGTGGTCGCCAACGAGGTGGCTTTTCGTGCAGTGTGCGATGTCCCCTGGATCGACGACCACCTCGCCGGTCTGCTCGCCGAGTATGCGGCTGCCACCTCCATCGACCCGACCAAGCTGAGTGGCCTGATGATCGGCGGGACCGATCCGGCGGCGATCGAGAAGGCGATCGAGGATGCAGGGGGGATCGACGGATTGATCGGAGGCGAGGAGGCCGAGGCCCCCCGTGCCGAGCTGGAGGCATTCCTCGGCGTCATCACGGGATGCGCCCGGCTCCTGGCCCGGCGCGCGATATCGGAGATGGCCCCCAACTTCGACGAGATCTCATCCGTGCGCGACGAGGAGCGGGAGGAGATCACGGCCACACCGACGATCGGTGTCGGGCCGGTGCCACCCGAGGCCACCCAACTCGGCGACGCCTTCAACCAGGAGGTCGAGCGTCGCTACGGGGACGACGCCCTACAGAGCCTCTGGTCCGACCCCACGCGCATGCCCACCGCATCCGAGTTACGTGACCCCACCGCCTGGGCCGCCCGTGTTCTCCTCGACGGATGGACCTGAACACCCAAGCCTCAGGTAGTACGTGCCATATATGGCACGTACTACCTCGAGAAAGCGGTAGCCGAGACTCCTACACAAGACGACGGGCCTGAAACAGGCTCACCGATCTGCTCTACCGAGCACGCGAACTCGAACCTGCCGATCGGGATGCGGCCATTCTCGAGAGAGTTAGACCCGTATATGGCACCCACTACCTGAGGTTTGCGGTTCCGCTACCCGAAGAGGTTGCGCCACCAGCGGCGGAGGAAGCCGGGGTCTTGGGGGTGGGGCATGGCGGCGAGAACTCCCTCGTGGAGGTCGGGGGGGAGGTCGCCTACGAGGGCCATCCCCGTGTCGACGGTCTCCCAGACGTAGGTCACCTGCCCGGCGGTGAAGACCCGGCTGTAGACCCCCGGCTCGAGCTCGACGATGGTCGCCTCGGGAAGCAAAACCGCATTGGGGCTCTCGAAGACTGCGAACGAGAAGAAGCCATCGGAGTAGTAGGCGAAGCGGAGACCGTCCTCGTCCTCGTACTGGTCGAGCAACTCGAAACCGGAGACTTCGGCAGGCAGCGTGATCGATTCGACGGCAACCGGTGGCGTGCCGCCGTCGGCGTCCCCGGTCGGGGATGGCCCGCTCGAGGTGGGGACATCGGTGTCCAGCGAGACGAAGCGTCGCTCGCAATACACGTCTCCGTTGATGTCGAAGGTGATCGCCTCGACCAGGGCGCCACTGTCGTCGTCGAAAGTCAGCTCACCACGTGGCTCGCCATCCCTGATGAGGAGGTACGACATCGCCGCCCGGCCCAGATACTCGACGGCTCGCTCTTCGGCCACCGTGTACAGAGGCTCGGATTTCTCATTGCCCCCGGCGCCCACGACGGCCTCCGCCACGAGACCACCACCCTGGCGCATCGACCAGGTCCCATCCCCGGCCGCGATCTCCACGTCGTTCGTCACGTTGGAAGACACCGTGAGCTCGCCGTCGCTCTGGGTGATACGGACCACGGCATCGCGAACGCCGTCGGGCGTCGAGCAGCTGACGATCTGCTCGGCCGAGTACGTGGCGTCCTGTCCGCGGCTGAGGAGCTCATCGAGGTCGGAGCCCCAAGCAGCGGTCGCCGGTACCAGCGTTAGCACGAGCACAAGAGCGCCGAGCCTCCTCATTCCCCACCCACCTGGAGCGGGACGACGAGCTTGGCCGGTCCGAAGGCGGGGTCGAGCGACGCTCGCGCGCCGAAGCGAGAGGTGAGATCGTTGACCGAGACCGATCCCGGTGGGGGGGTCACGAGTGCAGCCACAGCGATGACGATGGCGACGACTGCGGCGGCGGCTCCCACCCAGACGCCCTTGTTCTTGTGCAGCGGGACCACGACACGGTCGGCTTCGGGCACGACGCCGACCGGTAACTCGAGCACCGGGAGTGAGCGGATCGCCGTCCGCACCCGCTGCAGGTCCTCCATCTCCGCAGCACACTTCCCACAAGCGGCGAGATGGTCGAGAAGACCGGACAGCTCGGCGCCGTGGAGCTCACCGTCGAGGAAGGCGCTGATCAGCTCGGAGGGATGATTCACGTCAGCAATTCCCTCAACATCTTGCGGCCTCTGTGGATACGGCTGCGGACCGTGCCGATGGGAACCGCCACGGCAACGGCGATCTCCTCGTAGGAGAGCCCGACGACGTCGCAGAGGACGACGGCCTCACGGAAGTCCATCGGCAGCTCGAGCAGCGCCTTCTGGATGTCATCGCCCAGGGAGACCCTGGCGTACTCGACATCGGCCGATTCGGAAGAGGCGGCGTCCCAGCGGTCGACTTCGTCGGGGAGTGGAACCGTGGGCCGCCGCTTCTTGCGCCTGACATCGTCGAGGAAGGCGTTGCGGGTGATGCGCCAGAGCCAACCCTCGAAGCTTCCCGGCTGATAGTTGGCGAGACCACGTCTGACACGGAGCAGGACTTCCTGGACGAGGTCGTGGGCGTCGTCGGGGTTGCCGGTGAGCCGGTAGGCGAAGTTGTAGATCTTCCGTCCGTAGACACGGGCTACCTCTTCCCATGTGAGCGGGATGGACTCCATCTCGGAGACCTACTCCTGAAACGACGCCGACCGTCGTTCAGTTCCTACGAATCGGAGGCTTCTGGGGAATTCGACTGCGTGGGATCTTCTTCGGTCGCGTTGGCCGGGTCTGCGTCATCCTTGCCGCCCTCTTCGATGCCCTTGCGGAACTCCTTGGCGGAGCTGCCCAGCGACCTGGCGAGGTCGGGCAGCTTCCGGGCGCCGAATATGAGAAGCACGATGAGCAGGACTATCAGCCACTCTTGTCCTCTGATCACAAAGATCCTCCTTAGAGACCGATCATACCCCCGCCGACCCGGTTTCCCGAGAGGAGCGCCCCGGAACGCCTAGCCGAGAGCCATCGAATCGATGAAACGCTGCGTCCTCTCCCGTGTGATGAATCGCACCTTGGGCTGGTTGGTCTCGATCTCGTGGATGAGGAACGGGCCGTACTTGTCGGTGATGAGCATGCCCCGGTCGGCGCCAGACGAGCTGAAATCGCCGAGGAACCGCTGGATGACCCTCTCCTCCAGCTCCGGGTAGTCGCCGGGGTTGTATGTGTCGGTGGCGATGTATGTCGACCTACCGTCTTTGGTCGCGATGTAGCTGCCCGGGAATGCCTGCTCCGTGACGCCGTAGCCGAACATCCGTAGCAGGGCGATGACGAAATCCGGCCCGCCGAGCGCCGCCGGGTCGGTGCCGAGGGCGCGGAGGCCGCGATCGAGGCCCTTGGGGATCTTCAGCTCATCGACCAGCGGACCGAGCTCGTCTTCGGGCACCTGGGCGGTCGTGCCGACGATGACTCCCATGTCGGTCTCGTCGTCGAAGTGGGCGGCGAACGGATCGTGGGCGATGTTGGAGAAGCTGACCCCGGTGTCGAGCAGCGGTGGAGGAAGCTCACCGGGGGACGGAAGCTTGTGCCGACCCACCTCCCGGCGGTTCTCCCGGCCCGCGCTGACGACGATCTGCTGGACATCGTCGATGGGGAGGGTGTGCCGCTTCTGACGGACGACTTCGAGCGCCTCGGCCACGAGCAGGTCGTTGAGCACGTCGTCGTCTTCGTCTTCGAGAGGAACGTCGAACACGACCCTCGCCTCGTCCCCGACTACGTGGAACGACTCCACGGGCGCGTGGTGGCCGGCCTCGGCATCGAAGAGATCCCGGTTCACCGAGAGACCGGTGGCCGCCGCGGTCTTGGCCTGGCTCTCCGCCTCTTTCATGCGGCGGTTCCGATTCCGGAACATGTTGTAGATGAGGAAGCCGACGCCTGCCAGCACCACGATGATGAAGAAAGGTTCCACTATCTGATTTCTCTCGCGTTCACGGGCCGAGTCTATTCAGACTCCTCCACGGTTCCCTCTTCGGCACTCTCGGACATCTCCACGAGGGGTATTTCCGCCGTCGGCTCGTCGGCGCCGGCGTTGAGACGCTCGATCATCCTCTGCCGCGAGCTCTCGGTCCCGAACGCGGTGACCACATCGCCCCCGACGAGGGAGGTGTCCCCGGTTGGAACCAGGACGTCACGCCCTCTGCGCACCGAAACCAACGTCGAGCCCTCGGGCCAGGAGACGTCTCGGACCATGCGACCGTCGGCGATCGAGCCCAGAGGGATGCGGAAGTCGTAGTAACCGGCACCGGGCTGAGTCCTCTGGGTCAAACGCTGACGGTGGAGCAGGTGATCGGTGGTGCTGGTCAGGGCCTCGTGATAGGCGCGCACCGCCTCTTCTCGCCGAAAGAGCCCCACCAGACGGCGCGGATCGTCGACGTCCACGACGGGGAGACGACCCACACCGAGGGCGGCCATCCTCTCCAACGCCCGGGACACCGGCGTCTCCGGGTCGACGGTGACGGGCCGCGGGGTCATGACCTCGCTCACCGTCGCGCTCTCATGGGGCTTCTCGGTTCGATTCATGTCTGTGATCGTCACCACCCCGACCAGGACCCCGTCGGACACGACGGGGACCCCGTGGGACCGATTCACCGCGAGCATCCGCTCGGCATCGCCCACCGTCATCTCCGGCGTGGCAACGACCCGGCTCGTGGCCATGACCGAGCCCACCGTCACCGTGTCGAGAATGTCGACCTCACCGGAGCGGGTGAGTCTGATGCCCTTGCGCTTGAGGGCCATCGTGTAGACCGAGTCTTTGGAGAACCGTTCGGCGAAGAACGTGGCGAGTGTCGCGGTGAGCATGAGCGGGAGGATCAACCCATAGTCCCTGGCCCCGGTGACTTCGAAGACGATCAGGATCGAGGTGAGGGGAGCCCGGCCCACGACTGCGAACATGGCCGCCATCCCCACAATGGCATAGGCGTTGGCGTTCAGAACGGTGTCTCCCTGCCAGAACTCGGCGGCGAGACGGGCGAATCCCGCGCCGACGGCTGCCCCCATGAAGAGTGAGGGCATGAAGGCGCCACCCGAGGCACCGGACGAGATGGTGAGGCTGGTCGCAACGGCCTTGCCGACAGCGAGGAGGATCAACACCCACCACAGCTCGCCCCCGGTCCCCGTGATCGCGGTCACTTGCTCGTTCAGCAACAGCTCGTTGGTCACGTTCTGCCCCGTGCCGAACAGGGCAGGCTCGACGAAGATGAGCCCGGCAACCAGCAACCCGGCGAGCACCGGGCGCAGCCAGGTCAATCGGTCGGCGCGACGGTGGGCAAACTCCTCGACGGTGTCGAGAAAGCGGAGGAAGAAGATCCCTATCGCCACGATCACGAGGGCCAGCACGGCGTAGAGACCGAGCTCGGGAAACGAGTTGAGCGACATCTGCTGGCCGGCGTTCAGGGCGAGCTCGTCCCCCACGAGACTCTGCGAGGTTATGGCAGCGGTGACCGAGGCGATTACCACGGCCGACATGTGGCGCGGGGCGAAGGAGACCAGGATGACCTCCATGGCGAAGAGCATCCCGGCGATGGGGGCGTTGAACGAGGCGCCGATCCCGGCGCCGGCCCCGGCGGCCACCAGCGAGCGAACCTGGTCCTCTCCGAGGTGGAAGCGCCGCGACAGCCAGGAGCCGACCGCAGCCCCTATTTGCACGATCGGCCCCTCACGGCCGGCGGAGCCCCCCAAGCCCAGGGTCAGGGTGGTGGCGATGAGTTTCAGGGGGGCCACCCGGCCCCGTATGTGACCGCCCCGCACCATGAGGGCCTCGGTGGCCGCGGGAACACCATCTCCAGCGACCTCGGGGGCGAAACGGCGGGCGATCCACCACGCCGAGACGAGACCGAGCGGGACCGTGAGAAACACCCACGCCCGGGAGAGGCTGAACAGGGAGCCGTCATCTCCGGCGAACAGGGGTCTGATCAGGTCGGTGACCCACTCCAGGGAATAGACCATCCCGGCGGCGCCGATGCCGACCCCCACCCCCACCAGGGCGGACAATGCCAGGAACCCACCCATCTGACGTTCGGCGAGGGCGCCCACCGCGGGGACATTGCGCAGACTCCTGAGGGGATTATTCACTCCAGCTCAGGGTAGGAGGCACAATTGAATGTCGATGCCTATCCGATCTCACCTCGGCCGATCCCTGGATGTCCGCCACCCCTTCAATGTCGCCGTGCTCGGTTTGATGGCTGCGGCGGCCATCGCTGCCCTCGTACTCTGGTTGAACGGGAGCGATTGGTCGCTGTTCCTCGCACCGGTCCATCTCTTCGTCGTCTGGGCCCTGCTCAGGGAGATCGACCCCGAGCACAATTGGTCAGCCATCGTGGGTGGGGTCGTCGCCGGCTCCTGGGTGCTCGTGGGGCTGCCGATGGCCTCGGCCCTGGCAATCGGGGGCCTCATCTTGGCCGGACGGCTGGTCACAGAGACCACCGGTCGCCGTCCGCTCCCTATCGACCTCGCCGGGACGACTTCGTATGGGATAGCCATCGGTTTCACGATCGAGGGTTGGATCGCCGGGTTCGGTCTGGCTCTGGCCCTCTATCTGGACGACAGGTTGTCCGGTGAGTCGAGGGGAATGCAGGTCGCCGCGGCTGCAGTGACCGCGCTGGGGGCAACTGTCGTGGCCACCGCCTCCCGTGCCTTCCCTCTTGCACTCCCCGGCATCCTCCCTCAGATGGC
Organism: Acidimicrobiia bacterium; assembly: GCA_049284615.1. Lineage (GTDB taxonomy): Bacteria > Actinomycetota > Acidimicrobiia > Spongiisociales > ZC4RG35 > JANQRA01. Next base: position 8,377 of record JBAPYG010000453.1, on the reverse strand, counting down.
GATACCGGCAGGCCTCATCGCCCTGCTCCTCGTGGTCCGCGACCCGGCCGAGCCGATGTGTCGGGTCGATGCCCGGCACGCAGCCCTCGTCAGAGCCGATCGCCTCCATGCGTCACGATCGCTCATCGGCGTACTCGTGTTCGCGATGGTCCTCCTTGTCGGCTCCGAGGCCGACGCCCTCGTCCCCCTGCTGTTCGCACTCCTGCTCGCCGTCGTCTCCAACGAGCTGGAACGTCTTCGTCGCCGTTCGCAGTAGGTTTCGGCCCATGTGTCGTTCGATAAAGGTGCTCCGGGAAGGAGCCACACCCGCCCCCGATGAGGATATCGAGGCGGCAGCACGTCAGTTCGTCCGCAAGATCTCCGGATTCTCCAAGCCGGCGGCGCACAACCAGGCGGTGTTCGACGAGGCAGTCGACGAGATCGCCGCGGCCTCACAACGTCTGCTCGACGGTCTCGAGATCAGGGGTGCCCGAAAGGCGAGTTGACCCGCACTCGAGACATGTGGTGGGCAGATAGCCACACCCAGGCTGGCTGAACGCGCGACAGAAGCGGTCTGGTGCTCAGCCGAGATCGACGCCGACACCGGACTCGTCGGCACGCGCCAACGCTGCGCCCGCGGCGGCGACATCTTGGGCGGCCACGCCCACACTCTTGAACACGGTCACATCCTCCCCTATCTCCGGGGCGATGCCGGCGAGGAGATCCCGTAGGGTCGTGTTGGGTTCTCTCCCCGCCTGGATGAGATCGCCCGCCTCGGCCGCGGCGGCGGCCACCTCGTCCACCACGACATAGGCGCGCTCGAGCAGGTCGGGGCTCAACTCGGCCATCTCCGGGGTGAAGGCCCCGACCGCATTGACATGTGTCCCGGGCGCAACGGAGTCGGCGTTAAACAACGGGGCGGTCGCCGGCGTCGCACACGAGACCACATCGGCTTGCTCCACTGCCTCATCGGCATCCGACACCGCCACCCCACCGACCAGGTCTGCCAGCCGTTCTGCGCGCGCCATTGTCCGGGACCACACGAGGACCAGGTCGATGGGGCGCACGGCGCGCACCGCCTCGACCTGGTCGAAGGCCATGGCGCCGGCACCGAGCATGGCGAGTGTGGAGGCTGTGGGCGCGGCCAGCAAGCTGGTGGCCAGACCCGCCACGGCCCCGGTGCGGATGGCGGTGAGTGTGGGACCGTCGACGATCCCCAGGGGACTGCCGTCCTCTCCGAAGACGAACACGAGACCCACCGGGTTGCCCGGGACGACCGACACGACTTTCACCGCCATGAGCCCGTCGAGGGTCCCTGGCATCACCAGAGAGGGACCGACCACGGATCGGAGCGGGGTCTCGGTGTGACCGGAGAAGGCATGCCGCATCGCAGCGACGGCATCTGGCATGGGAAGCGCCTGTCGTGTGGCGTCGGCGTCGAGGTACCTCACGTGGCGGGGTCATCCCCCGTCACTGGGCGGTCACCGTGTAGTCGCCAACACTCTCGTCCCAGGTCAGGTCGATGACGCCCCGCGTCACGGCTGCCTTGCAGAACTGGAGAAATCCCCCGTAGCCGAACTTCTTCTCGCTGAAGTCGGGCTGTCTCTTCCGTAGCTGGTTCTTCAACCCGGACAGCACGACAGGGCCGTTCGACGAGCTCATGTCGGTGACGATCTGATGGAGTAGATCGAAAGCTCCGCTCTCGCCCGACCCCGTGGCGGGGAATTGGACCACCGGGTCGCCCCTGCCGGGACCGTCCGTCAGCTCGATGGCACCCTCCGATTCGAGGTGCCGCAACATCTCACCGAAGGCACGAAACCCATAGTCGGCCTCGGTGAAGGTGGGGTCCTTGCGAAGGATGGCTCGCTTGAGCGAGGACGCCAGCACGTCACCCTGCGTGCTGCGCAACAGACCGCCCAGGGTGGTCGTGACCAGAGAGTCGAGCTCCTGTGTCTCTTCGTCCGAGTCGGTCGACGAGGACGAGTCGGCGTCACGGGCATCGACACCGGCGAGGTTGTCGTAGAAGAGGAACTCGTCACAGGCCGGCGGCAGGAGCTTCGAGGTCGAGGCCTTGACCCCGACACCGATCACCCTCTTGTTGAGCTCGCGCAGCTTGTGCACCAGGGGGGTGAAGTCGGAGTCCCCGGTGCAGATGACGAATGTCGTCACATAGTCCCGCTCGAAGGCCAGCTCGATGGCGTCGACCGCCATCTTGATGTCGGCGGCGTTCTTCCTGGTGGCCCCCATGCGCTGCGGGATCTCGATGAGCTCGACATGGCTCCTGGTCATGGGCTGGCGGGCATCGCTGAACATCGACCAGTCGGCGTACGCCCTGCGGGAGACGACACGACCCCGCTCGGCGAGTGCGTTGCCGATCGGGTCGAAGTCGAACTCCATGCCACCCAGGGCCTCCCTGGCACCGATGGCGAGGTTCTCGAAATCGATGAACAGGGCTATTCGTTCTTCATCCATGCCAGTGAATGTAGTGCCCGGTTGATAGGTTGAACCCGGCCGACGTCAGGGGGGTCTGCTTGCCCAAGGAACTACGTGTGCACGGGGTGTCCGGCACGCCGCCCGGAGAGATGCTCTACACCGCTCCGGTCACCTACGACCAGGGTTGGGACCTGGCCAAGGTGTACGAGCCCAATCGCGACGATTGGGACGTGAAGGCATACCACTGGGGCAGTCTGACCTCGAAGTCATCGCTTTCGGCGTTCTGGATCCTCCTCGCCCCGTTTGCCATGGCCAATGTCGCAGGCTGGATGAGCGAGGCTCCCAATGTCTGGTCGCGCATCTGGATGAGGGTGGCCGGACTCTCCCTCACCGGGATCTTCTTCGCCCAGGCGGCCAACATGGCCCTGGATATCCCCCTGTCTACCGGTGTGTCGGAACCAGCGGTGTTGGCGATCTTCTCGGCCGCGTGTGCCGTGCTCGTCGTCGGCCTGGGTCTGCTCTCGACCCAGTCGACCTTCAAGCCCCTCACACTCGCCGAACGGCTCCGCTTCCTGTTCGCCCCCTCGATAGGCTCGATGAACCCGCCGATGAGCGAGCCCGACTGGGCCGACCCGGCACGGGAGGTCGCCCTCGTCGGCCTTCACATGTGGTCTGTCCATTCCATCGTCCACCGGCTGCGCCGCATCCACCTCACCTTCGGGATGGCCGTCCTCGCGGTCATCGCGGCGAGGGCGGTGGGAACGACGGCAATCGAGGCGTCGGGCATCGTCCTGGCGGGCGTGATGATGGTGGTGATCGCCTTCACCTCGAGCCCCGGCGCGTCGAGATGGCCCACCTTGGGGCTCACCGCCATCGGACCGGTCGCCGGCCTCGGCCTCCTGGTGTGGGCCATCGCGAACCTGGCGTCTGGCGACCTCGTTGCCCACGTCGTCAACACATCGGACGACCTCACGTTCGAGATCGCACTCATCCTCGGGATCGCCGCGGGTTTGGGCCTGCTCGGTGAGCTGATCATGAGCCGGTTCAGGTCGGGATGGGTCCCGATGGGCCTGCTGGCGGTGGCCGCCCTCATCGGCGGGACCCTGGGACTGACCGGAGCGATGCTGGTCGAGACCTACCTGACCGAGTCTTCCAACACGTCAGAGACTTTCGATGCCGGCTCGGCCTTCGTGACCCTTGCCATGTTGGGCCTCGTGGTGGTGATGTTGTCGACGTTCGTCATCGCCATGTTCATCCCCCGAAGGGAGTCGGACGGCTCGAAGACCCGGCGAGGGGTCTTACGAGCCCGTTACGTCCTCGCCTCAGCCGGCGTCTACGCCGGGTTGATCGGCATTGCTGCTGCAGTGCTCAGTTGTGGCGGCGGGCCGGGTTGCTCCCAGGCCAACATCGTCCTGCCCTCGTGGATGGTGGAGGACCCGGCGAATCTGACGGTCCTGCTGGGGTTGCCCTTCGACCCTGCCTCTCTATTGGGTTGGGCGAAGATCCTCATGGTGGCGGTGCCCGCTTTCCTCATAGTCCGGTCGATAGTCGGCGGCTTGCTCAACGGTCAGGACTCCCGTCGACAGGTCGGCATTCTGTGGGACCTCGGCTCGTTCTGGCCGAGGTGGTTCCATCCTCTCGGCCCCCCGGCGTACGGGCCATACGCCGTGAACCGACTCCAGACGGTCCTCGCCGCGGAGAAGCCCGATGTCCTGGCGGCTCACTCCCAGGGATCGCTGGTCGCCGCGGTCGCGTTGTGCCTCACCAATGAGGACCAGGCACCGGGAATGTTCCTGACGTATGGGTCGCAGATCGGTGACCTCTACCCGATGCTGTTCCCCTCGGTCGGGTTCGACCCTCTGGTGGCTTCGGCCACGTCGCAGGTCGATGGCAGGTGGATCAACCTCTGGCGTCGCACCGACCCGATCGGCGGCCAGCCGGTGGAGGCGCTCGGAGATCGCAATTGGGAGGTGCGCACCGGCGCCGGGCACTCCCTCTACGAGCTCACGCCCGAGTTCTGTGCCGCTCGCAAAGCCGGGCCGGGCGTGGATCTGACCCGACCACCCGAAAGCGAGATGGCCGACTGCTGGCCCGTCTGAGAAGCGCGTTCCGCGAAGGGGCTCGTCTACCGAGCTCGAGACGCTCGACCACCGCTATGCGCCACGTCGATACCGGCCTCCCACCCCGGGGCGCCGGCACCGGCGGGCGGGTGGATCTGGTCGATGGGGATCCCGCCGCGGACCAGGAGCCAGGAGATCACGGAGTTCGAGTTCCACATCTCATGCGCCTGGGCAGGTCTGCGACCCCAGGTCACGGTGGGCACCGAAGCTGTCAGTTGGAGGAGCCGACGCGCCTGATCGTGATCGTCACTGATCGAGTGGAGGCCATCGATCGCCTCGGATGCGTCGGCTATCGATCCGTCACGCCAGCAGCGCACCTCATATCTGAACATGCGGAGACGGGCGAGACCGGGGCTGAAGACCGGGCCCTCGGCGGTCACGCCTCTCGAGACGACGTCGGCATCGGGACTTGGCCAGGCATTCTCTATCACATACCTGCCCTCGGGCAGATGCAGCTCGAGGGCGGTGTGCAGCAGCTGACGGGTGGGTCGTCCCTCTCGACGCGCCTGAACCCACTCGTAGATACGCCCGTTCATCCGCACGAAGCCAACGCCACCCGCCCCGACCGGGATCCAATAGAGGCCAATCGCCGGCAGGCTTCGGCTTTGCCCGGTGCGGCACATCGGAGTCATCGGGGCTGTCCCAAAGTCTGTGGGCGTGGAGAGAGCTCAAGCATGCCCAGGGCCTCGAACCCGTACCAGAGATATGCGATCAGGAACATCGCCCTCTGCAGGAGCCCGGCTTGATCGGGGAATGCCGACATCGCGAGGGGCACGACGACGGAGGCCACGATCGCGACGACGCTCAGTACGCGTCGGCGCAAGGGTCGCCGCTCGGATCTCATCATGACCGCCACCACACCTAGCGCGAAGGCGAAGCCCATCGCAGTGGCAGAGATCGAATGGAGCAGGTCTTCGGTCGCGTCGTATGGCACATCGGTGTCGATGGGCCGATGGGAGAAGGTGGCGGTCGCCAGCAGAAGAACGCCAAAAGACCGGTGAAAGGTGGTTCCCCACCTCCCCCATAGGGCACCCGCCAGGGACGCCAGCCACATGACGCCCAGACCGAATGTGAGAAAGCCCAGTCGGGCCAGCCAAGCTCCCCTCAAACCCTGCGCCGCCGACTCGCTGGTGGTGTCGGCCACCCACGAGTAGGACTCGGGCATGATCGAGGCGGCGAGGCCGAGGAACAACGCCGAGAGCCCGAGACAGGCCAACACGCCCGACGATCGCCGCCGCCGGGAAGCCATGTCTCGGGCCGCCATCTCGGCTCTCTGTCAGACGAAGATCGTCTGGGCGCCCTCGGATAGATCGATGAAATCGGCTGCCGAGATGATCCCCTCGACCCTGTCATAGAGGTCGTCGATCTCGAGATGCTGCATGTCGGCCGACATCCGGCATCCCCAGAGGTGGGCTCCGGCATCGCTGATCATCTCGAGGAACTCACCGACCGGTGGGACGTCGATACCTTCGATCTGCTGTTTCATCATGTGAGTGGCGAAGGACGTCATCCCGGGGAGACCCATCAGCATGGGCGACATGTGCGTGGCCGGGTTCCCCACCGGTGAGAACTTGAGGTGATCCATCGTCTTCTTGGTGATGATGTCGAATCCCCAGAACGTGAAGAAGATGTGCGTCTCGATGCCCTCACCCAGCGCCGCATTGGCCAGGATCAGGCCGGGATAGGCCATGTCCAATGAGCCCTTCGAGCAGATGATGCACAACTTGCGTCCCCCTGCATCGGAGTCGCCCAAGTCGGGGACGGGAAGTGTTTCGAGGGTTGCTGTGGTCATTTTCTGGCTCCTTTGGCTCAGACGCATCCGACGGGCTTGGGAAGCCCGGCAACGTAGGCCAGCTTCTTGGCAGGCTTCTTGGGGAAGAGGGCGAACATCTCCTTGGTGGAGACACCCCCCACCTGGGCCATCCTCCGCAGGGTCGGCGTGACACCCTCGGCAGCCTGATCCTCACGGGCGAACTCGATCGCCGCCCAATGGGCGTCGGTCAGCTCGATGCCGATATTGGAGGCGAGCACCTTTGCGATGTCATCGTCCCACTGGGCGGGGTCGGTCATGAATCCTTCCTCGTTGACATGGATCTCCCGGCCGGAGACCATCACATCAGTCATTTCGATCACTCTCCTCGATCCGGGTCGGGACCTTCCCGGCCATGGACATCTCGTTGGGCACGGGCAATGGGCGACCCGGCAACAGCACGTGCCAGTACAGCTTCTCGAATGCGATCTTCCCCCAGTGGTTGGACCGGGTCTCCTTCAAGAGAGAGAGCGGGCCCAACCCGGGCACCGGGTACTTCCCGGGAAGGGGCTCGGTGTCGTAGTTGAAGTCGATGAGGAGCGCCTTCCCGTCGCCGGACTCGACGAAGCAGTTCGCATGGCCATCGAAGACCCGGGGCATCGGTCGCCCGGCGATGTGCTCGAGGAAGTTCTCCACGAACACGTCGGCAGCGAAGTGGGCCACAGATCCGGCCTTGGAGATGGGGAGGGCCGCCGCATCACCGATGGCGAAGATGTTGTCGTAACCGCTGGCGAGAAAGTTCCCGCGATCGACTCTCACATGATCTAACTCGTCGCCGAGACCCGCCTCGCCCACGAATGCCTCTCCCATGTGGACGGGCACCGTCACCAGAAGATCGAAGTCGATCGACCTCTCGTCAAAGGAGACCATGCTCTTCGCCGACATGCTCTCGACGTAGTAGTCGGCCTCGAGCTCGATGTCCCGGTCGGCGAGCATCTTCCCGAGGTGCTGCGCGGCCACCGGCTTGGTGAAAGCACCAGACAAAGGGGTCACGTAGGTGATGCTCACCCGATCCCGGATGCCTCTCTCCGTGAAGTAGTCGTCGGCGAGGAATGCGAACTCGAGCGGGGCGACCGGGCACTTGATCGGCATCTCACAGACGTGGACGGCGAGACGGCCCCCGGTGAATCCTTCTAGAGCCGAGCGGAGGGCGATCGCTCCTTCGTACGAATAGAACTCGTGAATGGACTCGCGCCACCCCGGGCCGGTCATGCCGGCGGTCTGATCGGGCCGTGGCGTGGTTCCCGTAGCGATGACCAACTGGTCGTACTCGATCACGGTTCCGTCCTCGAGCTCGACCTTCCCGTCGTCGGGGAGAACCCGGCCGACGGCCGCCTCGAATCTCCTGACGTCTGAGGGGAGCACCGAAGCGGTCGGCTTGCGCAGGTCCTCGGGCCTGTTTCGCCCGAAGGGGACGAAGAGGAGACCGGGCTGATAAAGGTGGTCGGTCGCCGGGTCCACGACCTGGATCTCCCAGTCTCTGGGGAGACGATGGTGGAGCTTGTTGACGACGATGGTCCCGGCTGTGCCGGAACCCAAAACCAGAACTCTCTTCATTTGGCACCTGTCCGTGTCGCTGACTCCTCTCACAATCGTCACTGCGACACCAGCCCGGAAGGGCCGAATTCCCCTTCCTGAAGGGACACTTTGCCCGACGCGGGGCGTCACGGGCCTGCTTCGCCGGACTCCCCCGCAATAACGGGATTCCTGTGTCGAGAGATGTGACTTCCGACCCTGGCGGTCATCGGGGGCGACGTCGATGATGACGACATGGCCGAGAATCACGCCAACCAGACAATCGACTTTGACGATCCCGCAAACGGAGTCGGCCCAGTGCCCACCGCCCCCGGTGGCCCGGTCTCTGAAGAGACAGGGGTTCCCGCCGATGGGGCGCGAGCTGCCGGGACGGTGACAACGAACGGACCTGCGCTGCAGCGGGCGCAGCGTCTACGAAGTCGACTCCACGACGCGATGGTCGAATTGGAGCGCACCGCGGCTCAACCCACCGACTCCGACCGATGGCTCGCCGGAGTCC
>JBAPYG010000452.1:0-2396 GCA_049284615.1 Acidimicrobiia bacterium | reverse complement strand
GCTGCACCCCCCTCCATGAAGGCGCAATCGACGAGTCTCGAGCCTTGGCCATGGCCCCGGTGCTCTCGGCGCTGGCCGATCCGGTGAGGCTGCGCATGGTCTCGATGCTCCTCGACAACGGGACGTCCTGCGGGTGTGATCTCGAGTTGCCTCTCGGGCTCACTCAGCCGACGATCTCGCATCACCTCAAGATCCTGCGCGAGGCGGGTCTCGTCGCCGGGGAGAAGAGAGGCCGGTGGGTGCACTACCACGTCGTGACCGAACGTCTCTCCGAGATCGCCGAGGCCCTCGACCCGGGGCATGCCCTGGTCTAGCCCTGCCGCGCCTCGATGGCGTGGCGAAACTCGGTGAAGATCGCCTGGTGGTCGCCCTCCATCCGCTCGGGGTGCCATTGGACACCCAGCGCCCACCAGTCTCCGTTGCATCGCACCGCCTCGACGAGGCCGTCCTCGGTGGTTCCCTCCACGAGCAACTGGTCGGCGAGACGATCGACCCCCTGGTGATGCAGTGTGTTCACGCGTGCCTCGTTACTCCCGTAGATGGTCGCGAGTATCGAATCCGGCTCGAGCCGGACGACATGACGACGGGAGTTCATCTCCTCGTGGTCGGAGCTGATCAGCTCGTGTGCGCCCCCGGCCGACGTCACCTCCTGTCGTAGGGAGCCACCGAAGGCGACATTGAGCAGCTGGAGACCGCGGCAGATCGCAAGCAGGGGCTTGCCTTGGTCGCGACAGGCGGCGACGAGCGCCACCTCGAAGTCGTCGGCGGCGCGGCTCACCCGCGTCGAGCTCGTGTTCTCCGCCCCATAGGACGATGGGTCGAGGTCATCGCCACCGGAGACGAGAACGCCTTGGACCATGGCCACGAGCCCGGGAGCGTCATCCGGGTCCAGCGACGACGGGAACATGACCGGTGTCATGCCGGCCGATGCCACGGAATCGGTGTAGTGGGCGGACAGCGTCTGCAGGGTGTCCGGGCCGTAGAAGGTGTCAAGTCTCCGTCGCCACGTGGTTATGCCGACGATCGGCTTCATTCGACTACCTCCGACTCGTAGTGACGTGTTCCCGGGCCTCGGGGTGCCCTCACCCCGCGGAATTCCCAATCTCCACCCAGGGCAGTCGAGACGACCTCCTCGGAATCGCTGGGTTGGGCACCGAAGTCCCTCCGCACCGCGACATCGCCGCTCACGATCTCGTTGGTGAGGGCGCCCAGACCTTCGACCTCGACGGTCACCTCGTCACCGGGCTCGACAGGTCTCGAGCCCGCCGGAGTGCCGCTGAGGATCACATCCCCGGGGAGGAGGGTGATGGTGCGGGCCAGGTCGGCCACCAGGTAGTGCATGTCCCACGCCATCTCCGCAGTGTTGCCCGACTGCTTGACCTCGTCGTTGACCTTCGTCTGGATCTCCCTGTCGTGGAAGTCCCAGTCGTCGACGAGACCAGGGCCGAGAGGGCACAAGGTGTCGGAGCCTTTGACCCGGAGCATCGACCCCGCATCGGTGTCGCGGAAATCGTGCAAGCCGAAGTCGTTCGCGATCGTGTAGCCGGCGATGTGCTCGGCGGCCTCATCGATCGAGATGTCGAACGCAGTCCGCCCGATGACGATGGCGATCTCTCCCTCGAAGTTCAGGTACCGGCAGCCCCGTGGTCGGACCACCTCGCCGCGATGGGCGTTGAGCGACGTGGTGGGCTTCTGGAAGTACGTGGGCGCCGGCGGGAGCCTGGTCATGAACTCCTCGACGCGGCTTCTGTAGGTCAGATGGGTGGCGATGATCTTGGTCGGCTCCACAGGCGGGAGATGTGTTGCCTCGTCGATCTGTACGCGTTCGCCGTCCGTGGTGACCAGCTCGTCCTCCTCGACCCGCGCCTGCACCGCGCGGTCGTGAAGGAGAATCCGGCGATACTCGGGCATCGGCAGTGACGGTAATGGCTCACGGGAGGGGAGCGGCCCAGATCTCGAACCCTGGTGACGAACCGGGGATGAAACGGCCCGCCGACGATACGACCGCGGCCACGGCCGTCGTCTCGGTGACCTGGAGTTGGACGAGGAAGGTGTCGGCGCCCAAGGCCGATTTCTCGTCCTGGACCGTCCACTTCTCCCCGTCCGGGGTGAACACGAGAGCCGTCCAATTCTGACCGGCGGAGTTCTGGGTCGTCCAGTACGCGATTTCGGCGTCGGCTAGCTCTTCCAACCCCATCGTTGCCAGCTCTTCGCCGGTCTCGGCGTCGGAGAACGTGATGGTCTGCGTGGCGAGATCGAACGACATCCCTTCCGGGATCGTCGACATGTAGGCAGACCAGGTGTGAGTGGTGCCGTCCCTCTCGATGGTGAGTCTGCCCTCCATGAAGTCGATCGAGAAGGTGGCATCGTCTGTGGTGATGACGCTGGGCTCCCCC
>JBAPYG010000451.1:0-5552 GCA_049284615.1 Acidimicrobiia bacterium | reverse complement strand
GTGTACGGGACCTACTACAACGCCGGTCAGGTATGTGTCGCAACTGAGAGGTTGATCGTCCTCGACGAGGTCCATGAAGAATTCGTCGAGGCGACGCTCAAGGCAGCAGACGTGGTGCGTCTCGGCGATCCATTCGACGAGACCACCAACATGGGCCCGCTCAACAACGAGGCCACGGCGGCGAAGATGGACCGCCACATGGCCGACGCCGTGGAGCGAGGAGCCGAGGTGTTGATAGGCGGTCGTCGCTCCTCCGGCCATCCCACCGACCTCTATTACGAGTTCACCGTTCTCGACGGCGTGCCCGAAGACTCGATGGTGTCTCAGGAGGAGTCTTTCGGGCCGGTGCTGCCCATCCTGTCCGCGCACGACGACGAGGACGCGGTTGGGGTGGCGAATCGGACCCGTCTCGGGTTGCAGGCGGCCGTCTTCACCAACGACCTGACCAAGGCCTTCTACTACGCCGACCGGGTCAGGTCGGGGACGGTCATCGTCAACGACTCCACGGACACCTGGGAGACCTTCCAGCCCTTCGGCGGGGCGGCAGGGACCGACACGGGCTGGGGTCGGCAGCGGATCGACGAGTTCACCGACCTGCAGACGATCGTCTTCAGCCTCAGGGACGAATAGCCGCTCCGGGTCAGTTCATGGTCCGGGCGACACCGGCGAACCCGCCGGCGAAACCACCGAGGAGGATCCCCGGGAGCACTGCCGTGGCGAAGGAGTCGGCCAGGTCGAGATCGGTGATCAACCAGACGGCCAGGGTCAGCCCGATCAGGCTGACCGGAAAACCGATCATCAGCCCGCGTACGACCGCCTTGCCCATTCGAGCGGCGTGAGTCTCTTCTGCCTCGTCGGAATGCTCAGACATCGGGGGCATGATGCCAGATCCTCACCGGATGTGACTCCACCTCCGCCGATCGGGGTCGAGTCCAGTTAGCGTACGCGCCCGATGTTCACCCCCTACGACGATCGCAAATCCGAGATCCCCTTCGCCTCGGCGGAGTACATCTCGTTTGCCTCTCGAAACTCCTTCCTCGGTTGTCCCGCGGTCACCATGGACGATTTGGGCGACGGCGACGTCGTGATCCTCGGCGCACCCTTCGACTGGGGCACGACTTACCGCCCCGGCGCCCGTTTCGGGCCGGCCGCCATCCGCAACGCCGACTACGGCGCGATGGACGGCTATCGCCCCCATCTCCCCACGGGTCTCGACCCATTCGAGGTCCTCGGGGTGGTCGACATCGGCGACGTCTATGTCTCCCCCGGCCAACTCGAAGGCTCCATCGATCGGATCGCCGACGTGGTGGCCGACATCGCCGGTGCGGGCAAGGTCCCCATCGTGCTCGGCGGGGACCACACCATCACCTGGCCCGACGCGTTGGGTGTCGCCCGCGCTCATGGCTTCGGCGAGATCGCGCTCATCCACTTCGACGCCCACGCCGACACCGGGTTCACCCAGAACGGAGGGCTCATCGGTCACGGGACGCCGATGCGCCGGCTCATCGAGTCGGGGGCGGTGCCCGGCCACCGCTTCGTCCAGATCGGCCTTCGTGGCTATTGGCCCGAGCCCGAGGTGATGGAGTGGATGCGCGAGCACAAGATGCGTTCCTTCCTCATGAACGAGATCGTCGATCGGGGTCTCACCGATGTGGTCGACGAGGCCGTGGCGTACTCACTCGAAGGAGGGGCCAAGGGCGTCTTCATCTCGGTGGACATCGACGTGGTCGACCCTGGTCTGGCACCGGGCACGGGGACGCCCGAGCCCGGCGGGCTCAACTCGCGTGAGATCCTCGACACGGTGCGGCGTCTGTCGAAGGACCTCGTGGTCCTGGGGGCGGACATCGTCGAGGTCTCGCCTCCTTACGACGGGCCCGGTGAGCAGACCGCATATCTGGCCAACCGCGTCGTGCTTGAGATCCTCAACGGGATGTCGGAGCGCAAGACCGGCACCTGAGCTCTTCTCGAGAGAGCTCGTGCCATATATGGCACCCACTACCTGAGGTTTGCTGACCCATCACGGCGAACCTTGCGCCAGGAGCGGCGGACGAAGCGCCAGAGCCAGATGGTGAGGGCGGTGGCGGCGACCACGAGGACGACGACCACGATGATGGTCACCACGGGGTAGGTGACGGCCAGGGTGACCAGGAGGGCGACACCGGTGTCCTCCGCCAGGGAGACTGCGACATTGCTGACCGGCTCCGGGGAGGCGTTGACCACGACCCTCGTGCTCGCCTTGGCGGCATGGGCGTCGAGAGCCAGCAGACCGGCCACTATCGCACCCATCGCGGCGCCGATGCTGCCGGACTGCCCGGCGATGACGGCGCCGATGGCAGCGGCCCCGATGGGACGGATGAACGTGTGGATCGAATCCCAGAAACTGTCGAGGAGCGGGACCTTGTCGGCGAAGAACTCGACGACGAACAGGACTCCCGCCACCACCATCACATCCGTGCGCTGCAGGACCTCCGGTATGTCGGTCCACCCCGCCCGGCCGGCGATCCCGAGCATCAGGGCACTCAGATAGAGGTTGATCCCCGAGGCCCAACCCGAGCCGCTGAGGACACCGATGGTCTCGATCATCTCCGATCGTTCTCCCAGACGATCAACGCGGCCCACCCGTCGTCTGCCTCGTCTTCGAGGTAGTTCTCGAGCATCCCCCTCACCTGGAACCCATGCGAGATCTGAAACGAGAGGGTCGGGTCGCTCAACTCCCCGGCGACCACCGCCGCCACGTACTCGGCGGCCGTCATCCGAGCCTTGTGGTCGAAATACCCGGGCAGCGATGCCCCGGCGATGATCCCCTGCTTGCCGTCACGGGCCACGAGAGACTTTCGAGCCTCATAGAGCATCGCCCCGATCCCCCGACCCCTGTGCTCGGGGTGGACACTGATGTCGGTGCCGTAGTACCAGGCACCGTTGGGGTCGTGATTCCCGCACTGATGCTCACCGGTGATGCCGGCGATGGTGTGTTGGGGACGATCGAAGTCGAAGTCGAGGTAGATGCCCGCTCCCTGCCCGACGGGGAGACCATCGTCGAGGGCGACGAAGTACCCCTCGGGGAAGGTCTCGGCGTAGGCGCGGATGTCGGCAGCCGAGAGCAGATCGTCGGGGTTGGCCAAGGGGAACGACATGAGCTCGATCTGCTCCAGAGCAGGGGCCATGGAGACATCGAGATTGACGATCTCGATGCTCAGAGTTGAAAAGTCTCCCACGGGTGGTCCCCAGGGACTCCCCAAACGGCCCGCATCGTGCGTTTCGCCGGTTCGATGATCACCGCACCGCAGGTGGCGATGTCATGGACGTCGTCGGCCAGGCGTGAGATCGTCGGGTTGGCGAAGAAGCTCTCCAGGTCGTCGGCGCTCTCCTCGCCGATGCGAAGACGCTCGTGGCTGTTGGCCACCCAATCGGGCAGACGTGCCGCCTCCTCGGCGGCTGTCTCCGGATAGAGACAGTTGTTGGCGTGAACGAGCGGCTTGCCGTTGCTTCGAGTCAGCCGTTTGCTGTTGGGCATGGCCTCGATCATCGCCCCGGTGCCGTCCGGGCCGATCACGAAGAAGTTGTGGCCACCGGCCAGCTCGGCATCGAGCACGACTTTGATGGCATCGTCGAGATCGGTCTGCTCGAGAACCTTCCGGACCACGAAAGGCCAGGTCACTCCGGGCTTGCCCATCGAGGTGAGATTGTTGATCCCGATGGCGATGCCTGCCTCGTTCATGCCGATCTGACCGAGACACCCTGCCGTGGTCTGGACGAAGGCGTCGGGACCGACAAGGGGGTCGATCTTCAGCATGATCACGAATTCCCCGGCCGAGGCATGCATGTCCCACGTCTGAGCAAAGGTGCCGTTCTCGGGGTTGATGATGCCGGTGCAATTGTGCTCGTTGGGCGCGGCGCCGATGCGTGCCCTGACCACGTCGACGAGATCGGTGAAGCCACCCACGGCCACCGCTTCCTGGGGGCTGATCCCGGCGGCATCGGCCATGGCGAGAAGCTCCGCGTACAGATTCTCTGAGAACCGCTCGTGATGGCTGAGGGTCTCGTCGGCACAGCTGAGGATCAGGTCTCGGTCGGCCCGTCCCCCACTCCAATCCTCCTGAGAAGTCAGGCCAATCCGGTCGTTGGTGTACTTCCGGATCATCTCAAGACACGCCGAGCCGTGGCCGCGGCCGAGGTCCTCGGAGTCCCCGAACACCTCGAGCACACGCATACTGCCGCCGAACATGTGGGGAATCGTACTGCGACCGGGTCAGTTGGTCGATGCCTCGGTGAGAAACACGGTCGTTACGGCCACCGCCAGGAGGACGAGCCCCTCCGCGGCCAGGGTCAGCCGGAGTCGGCGCACGTAGGCCCCGTCATGGGGATCGGTGTCCAATCTGGGCACCACGCTGAAATGGTTGTAGGCGCCCAAGGAGGCGGCAAGAGCAACCAGAGCCACTTTCACCAGAAGCAGTCTGCCCCAGGGGGTGGACCAGTAGTCATCGACGCCGTCGATTATCAGGAGGGACATCGCCAGGCCGGCCGCAGCCACCGCGACCAGGGCCAGGGTCGCCATAGACGAGAAGCGTGCGACCAAAGGCGCCACGGGATCACCTCCGCCCCTGCGTCGTGCCCTGACAACGTAGAGCAAGGCGGCGACACCGCCGACCCAGACACCGGCGGCGAGGACGTGGATGATGTTGGCAGTGACGTGAAGGACAGGGTTGCCCTCCGAGATCGTGTGGCCATCCACAGCGAGAGACAGCGCGCCGAGACCGATGCCAACCACCCCGATGATCTGTCTGCGTCGTGGGACCCAGGGCTGGTCACCGGGACGGGCGCCGATGAACCCGACCGCGACGAGCATTCCGGCCACGACCCGGGCAACGGCACCTCGCGCCGTGCCCTCGACAACCGTGGCGAGAATCCCACCGCCGACCACCTTGGAAACGCCGATGAGCCCGACGATGCCGCCGACCAGCGTCAACAGCCCCAGGCTCCCCATGACGGCTAGCAGCGCACGCGTCTCTCGCCGGTTTCCCCGATGCACGCCGACGAGGAAGACGAAAAGCCCAACGCCGACGACGATGGCCGGCAGAGCCAGCCCGAGACCGATCGTCTCGAGAAGCTCACCGAGGCGAGTTCCGCCTCCCGCCCCCTCGAGGAACTCGTCGAGTCGCTCGGCCGCGCCGGTCGCCGACCACGTCACTCGTCGCCCGAGACGCGGGATCGACGAGCCAGGTAGACCCCACCGCCGAGTGAGGAGAGGACGATCGCGACGATCAGGATCGGGGTGCTGGAGGTACCGGCCGCCTCCCCTTCGACGGCCACCGCAACCGGCACCGTCGTTGCCGGGATTGGGGCTGAGGTGGGGGAAGGCCGGGATGTCGTGGTGGCCGAGCGTGTCGTCGTCGTCGGCCCCATCGTGGTCGTGGTCGCAATGACATCGGCGACGATGAATGAGAACCCGCCCGAGACCACGTGACCGTCCTCGGATGCCACTTCGTACCTGACGCCCACCTCGCCACCCGCAAGCGGCTCATCCATCAGCAGGTGAAACACGATGTCGTCTG
>JBAPYG010000450.1:0-10819 GCA_049284615.1 Acidimicrobiia bacterium | reverse complement strand
CCCTTCGACATCACCGAGCTCGCCGCGAGAGTGCGGGCGGTCCTGCGTCGGACTCAGGCTGCCCGCGACCTCTCGCCCCTGACCGGTCTGCCCGGCAACTTCAAGATCACCGGGGAGATCGAGAGTGCGATCAAGGAGAAACGAGACTTCGCACTGGTCCATGGCGACCTCGACAACTTCAAAGCCTTCAACGACCACTACGGCTTCATGCGTGGCGACGAAGTGATCCGCTTCTGCGGGAACTGCCTCAGCGAGGCCGTCGTCAGCCTCGGCATCGAAGGTGCGTTTGTGGGCCACATCGGGGGAGACGACTTCGTGGCGATCATTCCGCCCTCTGAAGCCGAGGCCTATTGCAAGGAAGTCATCGAGCGATTCGACGACGGCATACTCGACCTCTACGACACCGCCGACGCGCTTCGGGGATACATAGAGGTCATCGATCGCCGTGGCGAGCGGTACGCCTTCCCCGTCGTGTCGCTGTCTCTGGGGGTAGCGTCCACCGACGTGCGCGACATAGACACACAATGGGAGGCGTCGGCCATCGCGGTGGAGATGAAAGAGTTCGCCAAGAAGCAGCCGGGCTCGACCTACCGCATCGATCGACGCACGGCCTGAGTGGGCGCAAGCCCGCACCTCGAACGCGCCTACGAGCTGGCGCGCCCGCACCGGACCCACCCCAACCCCAAGGTCGGTGCGGTCGTGGTCTCACGCGATGGCGTCGTGGTCGGGGAGGGTGCTCATCAGGGTCCGGGTAGACCCCACGCCGAAGCGAAAGCCCTCGACCGGGTCGTCGATCCGCAGGGCTCCACGCTCTATGTGTCTCTCGAGCCCTGCACTCATCATGGTCGGACGCCACCGTGTGTCGATCGGGTCATCGCAGCGGGTGTGGCCCGCGTCGTCATCGGCGCCCTCGACCCCGACGAGAGGGTCGCCGGTGCCGGCGTCGCCCGTCTGCTCGAGGCGGGGGTAGAGGTCGACGTCGTCGACGACCCCGAGGCCCGCGCTCTCGATCCCGGGTACTTCCGTCACCGCGAGACCGGTCTGCCCCTCGTCATCGTGAAATACGCCATGACGATCGACGGTGCCGTGGCCGCGCGCGACGGCACATCGCAGTGGATCACGTCCGAGCCGGCCCGTGCCGATGCCCACAGACTGCGCGCAGACGCCGACGGCGTCGTGGTGGGAGCGGGCACCCTCGTCGCCGACGATCCGCGTCTCGACGTCCGAGTCGACGACTACGTAGGCGAGCAACCACGGGCGATAGTGATCGCCGGGGCGACACCCATCCCGCCCACGGCCCGTCTCTGGGAGCGAGACCCGTTGATCGTCTCCAATCGCCCCAGGGAGATCCCGGCCGGCGAGCTCCTCGTAGTCGACGGTGGCGATCGGCCCGACCCGATGGCGGTTTGCCGTGCCCTGGCCGACGCCGGCTTCCTGTCGCTCCTCTTGGAGGGTGGCCCCACCCTCATCGGCGCCTGGTGGCGCGCCGGGGTGATTGGCCGTGGCGTCGTCTACTTGGGGGCGACCCTCGGGGGAGGGGCCGGAATGCCGCCCTTGGGCGGTGTGTTCAGTTCCATTGACGACGCACGGGCCGTCGTCGTCACTCATGCCGAACGGGTCGGCCCAGATGTCAGATTGGATTTCGAAAGCGGGTTCTGAGTTGTTCACCGGGATCGTGGAGCGGATGGGACGGGTCGTGTCCTCCGAGATGACCGCGTCGGGCCGCCGCATTGTCGTGGAGGCCCCGGGTCTGGGAGAGGTGCCGACCGGGGCATCGATCGCCGTGAACGGGGTCTGTCTGACAGCGGTGGAGCCGTCGGGTGACACGCTCACACTCGATGTCATCCCCGAGACCCTCACGAGGACCAACATCGGGCTCCTGATGTCCGGGGAGATGGTGAACCTGGAGCGCCCGATGCGGGCCGACGGTAGGTTCGATGGCCACATCGTGCAGGGCCATGTCGACGGGACCGGGGAGATCTCCGCCTTGGAGTCCGGCCCCGAGGGTGAGGTCGTGATGCGGATCTCCACCACGAGTGATCTCCTCCGCTACATCGTCGACAAGGGCTCGATCACGATCGACGGAGTGAGCCTCACCGTCGTCTCCGTGGACGGAGGGGCGTTCACCGTCGCCCTCATCCCGCACACGCTCGAGATCACGACTCTGGGCTTGCGCAACGTCGGGGACACGGTCAACCTCGAGGTGGACGTCCTGGCCAAGTACGTCGAGAGATTGACGGGTACCCAATCATGAGCCTCGCTGCCATCGAAGACATCGTCGCCGCCGTCGCCAGAGGGGAGATGGTGATAATGGTCGACGACGAGGACCGGGAGAACGAGGGCGATCTGATCATCGCTGCCGAAGACGCCACTCCAGACAACATCGGCTTCATGCTCCGGTACACGAGCGGCATCATCTGCCTCCCGGTCATCGGTGAGCGTCTCGACGAGCTCGAGTTGCCGATGATGGTCGCCAAGAACACCGATGTCCGCCGTACCGCCTTCACCATCTCGATCGACGCCGCCCGCGGCACGACGACCGGGATATCGGCGGCCGACCGCTGTCGCACCGTGCTCACGGTCATCGACCCCGAGACCACGCCCGACGACCTCGCCCGGCCCGGGCACATGTACCCGCTGCGGTACGAGCCCGGTGGAGTGCTCAAGAGGGCAGGTCACACCGAAGCGGCCGTCGACCTCGCCGAGCTGGCCGGGAAGTACCCCGCCGCCGTCCTCGCCGAGGTGATGAATGACGACGGCACCGTGGCCCGTCTCGCCGACCTGGAGGTATTCGCCAAGGAGCACGATCTCCTCATCGGGACCATCGCCGACTTGATCGCCCACCGCCGTAAGGAGGAGAAGCTGGTCGAACGGGTCGTGGAGGCGCGAATCCCCACGACTCACGGTGAGTTCGTCGCCATCGGCTATCGGTCTCTCGTCGACGATCGCCAGCACATCGCTCTCGTCAAAGGTGACATCGGCGACGGTCAGGGTGTGCTCACCCGAGTCCACTCCGAGTGCCTGACCGGAGACGTCTTCGGGAGTCTGCGCTGTGATTGTGGCGAACAGCTCGACTACGCCCTCGAACAGGTTGCGAAGGAGGGTCGGGGTGTGGTGTTGTACATCCGAGGCCATGAGGGCCGCGGCATCGGTCTCCTCCACAAGCTGGCCGCGTACAGACTGCAGGACGAAGGGCTCGACACCGTCGACGCCAACGTCAACCTGGGGCTCCCGGTCGACAATCGTGACTATGGAGTGGGCTCCCAGATCCTGTACGACCTAGGGGTCCGCTCCATGAGGCTCTTGACCAACAATCCGGTGAAACGGGCCGCGATAGAAGGCTATGGACTGTCCATCGACGAGCGCATCCCGATCTCGTTGCCGGCCAACGACGAGAACCGTGAGTATCTCCAGGCCAAGGCCGATCGGTTGGGGCACGAGTTCGGCGTGGACACGGCGTGACCCGAGTCTTCGACGGCTCCTCGACCGCCGGCGAGCTCCACGTCGGAATTGCCGCAGCCCTCTGGAACCAGTCGATCACTGACAAGCTGCTCGCAGGCGCCATGGGCCGGTTGAAGACCATCGGGATCGATGAGGTGACGGTGGTGCGGGTCCCCGGTGCCCTGGAGCTCCCGCTCGCCTGCAAGGAGTTGGCCAATGCCGGCTGCGACGCGGTCGTCGCCATCGGGACCGTCATCAAAGGCGACACGGACCACTATCGCATCGTGGTCGACGAGTCGTCCCGCGGGATCACCCTCGCTTCGCTGGAGACCGGCATTCCCATCGCCAACGCAATCCTCGCGGTCCACGAGTACCAGCTGGCACTGGACAGGGCGGGACCGGGCCAGGACAACAAGGGCGTCGAAGCCGTCGACGCCGCCATCGCCACGGCCCGGGCACTTCGAGAGTTGAGGTCGTCCTGAGCATTGCGATGTTGGCTGAAGCCCGGCCGCTGGTATCCTCGAACGGACAACAGAGTGCAAAGAGCGGAGGTGCTGCCTCCCCACCCGGCCACGACCCGTCCCCTGGACATACAGTGAGCCGAGGTCAACGAACAGAGCGGGCCGCAGGCCCGACCGAGATCGTCATGGCAGCGGGTCTCCGCCTGCTGCCGTCAAAGGCAGCAGCAGGTGAGAGCCTGCTGCTTTTTCGTGTCCCCCTCCCGGGGGCCACGGTCGTTGTTGGAAGAAACGCAGAAACGGCTGCAAGTCAACAGGAGGTACCCGCATTCCAGAGCTGCGCGTGAACGGAGCGATTCGGGCCAAAGAGGTCCGTGTCGTCGCCCCGGATGGAGAGCAAATCGGCGTCAAGAAGATCAATGAGGCTCTGTGGCTGGCGGAGCAACTCGACCTGGACCTGGTCGAGGTGGCCCCAAATGCCCGGCCCCCGGTTTGCCGGCTGATGGACTACGGACGCTACAAGTACGAACAGTCCGTCAAACAACGCGAGGCCCGGAAGAAGCAGACCCGCACCACCATCAAAGAGCTCCGGATGCGTGTCCGGATCGGTGAGCACGACTTCGACATCACTCGTCGCAAGACCCAGGAGTTCCTGGAAGATCACGACAAGGTCAAAGTCACCATCCGATTCCGCGGCCGTGAGCGGGAGCGCCCCGAGTTCGGGCGCGAGCTCATGACCCGGCTCGCCGATGAGGTCTCCGACTACGGGACCGTCGAGCAGGCTCCCAAGATCGAGGGTGGGTCGATGACGATGGTGCTGGCCCCGACGAGGCAGACGCGAAGCTCCAGCCCCAGCGAGCCCAAGCACGACGAAGAGGAATAGGAGGACCCTGTGCCCAAGATGAAGACACACAGTGGTGCCAAAAAGAGAATCAAGGTGACCGGGTCGGGCAAGTACATGCGCCGACAGGCCGGCCGTGGGCACCTCAAGCTCGCCAAGGGCAAGTCGACCTTCAGCCGTCGCAAGGGCGAGGTCGAGCTGGCTCCCGGCGACGCCAAGGTCATCAAGAAGCAGCTCGGGCGTTAGGAGGTCCACGAGATGGCACGTGTGAAACGAGCGGTCCACGCCAAGAAATCGCACAAGAAGGTCCTCGACCGGGCCAAGGGCTACAAAGGCGCCCGAAGCCGTCGCTACAAGACTGCGAACGAGCAGGTCATGCATGCGATGCAGGATGCGTATCGCGACCGGCGCGCTCGCAAGCGTGACTTCCGCAAGCTCTGGATCTCCCGGATCAACGCGGCCGCGCGGCAGAACGGGACGACCTACAGCCAGTTCATCGCCGGGCTGAAGGCCGCCGAGATCGAGATCGACCGCAAGATGCTCGCCAACATGGCGGTCAGCGACCCGGATGCATTCGCTCAGCTCGTCGAGGTCGTCAAGGCCGACTGAGCCGTCGATAGAACAGCACGTGGAGCCGGTCCGCACCCATCGCGCCAAATCCGTGGTGGAGGCGGCCCGGCTCCATCGCGCCCGTGACCGCAGGGAACGCGGGCTGACATTGGTCGAAGGCCCCCACGTGGTGGCCGACGTCGTCACCGCCGGCGCCCAGGTCCACCAGGTCTTCTCGCTCGACGCCGCTGAAGGCTCCATACCCGTCGACGAGAGGGCCATGGCCCGCCTCGCGGGCACCGAGACCCCACGCGGGCCTGTCGCGGTCGTGGCGATACCGGTGGAATGGTTGGATCGCAGTCGCAACCTCCTGGTCTCCGCGGGCGTCTCCGACCCGGGGAACGTGGGGACCATGATCCGGACCGCCGCCGCCTTCGGGTGGGGTTTCGCCTACATGGAGGGGAGCGCCGACCCGTGGTCACCCAAGACCATCCGCTCGGGTGCGGGCAGTCAGTTTCAGATCCCTTTGGCCCGAATCGGCTCGTTGGCGGAGGTCGGCGAGTGGACCACCGTTGCCACGATCGTACGCGGCGGGGGCGACGGATCCGAGATCACCGGGCGTCCCGTGGCTCTCATCATCGGCGAGGAGGCCCATGGCCTCGACGACAAGCTCCTCGCTGCTTGCGACCACAGCATGACCATCTCAACACCCGGTGCCCCCGACAGCCTGAACGCGGCCGTCGCCGCGGGCATCGCGGTGTACGAGCTGAGTCGTGGTTCCGGAGAACAGCCCGCCGATGTCTAACCTCCCGCCGGACATGGACCCCATCAGAACCCTCGACGACGCCGTGGCAGACGCGCCCGCAGCCATCGAAGGTGTCGGGACCCTCACGGCTCTCGACGAGGTGGAGACCGGCCTCCTGGGCAAGGATTCCGCAGTCGGGTTGGTGCGGCGGGCCATGGCTGAGCTCGACGACGCCCAGAAGCCGACTGTAGGGGCGAAGTTGAACGAGGCGACAGGGAGGATTCGAGACCTACTCGATGCGAAGAGGTCCGAGCTCGACGCCATGGAAGAGGAGCGGCGTCTGGTATCGGAGACGATCGACGTCACCCTCCGGTCCCTCGACTACCCGTCGGGGACGCTTCATCTCGTGCAGCAGACAATCGACGAGATAGTGGACATCTTCATCGGTCTCGGTTATCAGGTCGCCTCGGGGCCCGAGGCGGAGCTCGCCTATTACAACTTCGACGCCCTCAACACCCCGGCATCCCACCCGTCACGCTGGGAGTCGGACACGATGTATCTCGACTGGGGAGCTCCAGAAGACGAAGTATTGCTGCGCACCCAGACCTCTCCCGTGCAGGCGAGGTGGATGGAGACCCACGATCCACCGGTGTACATCGTCGTCCCCGGCCGCACCTACCGGAAAGACACGATAGATGCCACCCATCTCCCGGTGTTCCACCAGATCGAAGGTTTGGCGGTGGACGAGGACATCCAGTTCAGCGATCTCAAAGGCACACTGCTGCACTTCGCCCGTGAGTTCTTCGGCCCCGACAGCGAGGTACGACTCAGACCGCACTTCTTCCCGTTCACAGAGCCCAGCGCCGAGCTCGATGTGAGCTGTTTCGCCTGCGATGGCGGAGTCCCCGGATGTCGGGTCTGCGGCGGCGCCGGTTGGCTCGAGCTGCTGGGCTGCGGCATGGTCGATCCCTATGTCCTCGACGCAGCCGGTTACGACTCGACCCGGCTCTCCGGGTTCGCCTTCGGAATGGGCCCGGAGCGGATCGCGATGGTCCGACACGGCATCGACTCGCTGCGGCACTTCATCGAGAACGACATCCGATTCCTGAGGCAATTCCGGTGAAGGTCCCGCTCCGTTGGCTGCAGGAGTTCATCGACCTCCCGACCACCGACATCGACGAGCTCAAGTACGCCTTCGACATGCTTGGCCTGGCCACCGAAGGTGTCGAGAGACTCGAGGTCGGCTGGACCGACGTCTTTGTGGGACGCGTTCTCGAAGTTGCATCGCACCCCGATGCCGACAAGGTCAGGGTCTGTCAGGTCGACAGTGGCACCGGCCCCACCCAGATCATCTGTGGCGCCTGGAACTTCGAGGCGGGGGCGACAGTCGCAGTGGCCCGGCCCGGCGCCGTCCTGCCCGGAGACTTCGAGATCGGCAGGCGAACGATACGAGGGGTCGAGTCCAACGGGATGATCTGCTCCGAGCGCGAGCTCGGGCTGGGCGACGACCACGCCGGGATCCTCGTGCTGCGCGACGGCCAAGAGATCGGGACGGCTTTCGCCGATCATGTCGAGCTTCCTGACGTCGTCTTCGAGCTCGATGTCACGCCCAACCGCCCGGACGCCCTCTCCCTCCTCGGTGTGGCGCGTGATCTCGCGGCGTGGTTCAAGGTCGACCATCACGTGCCCCCAGTCGAACTGCGACCGGTGCCTGGGGCAACGACCATCGACGTGGAGATCGCCGACCCAACCGGTTGTCGGCGCTTCACGGCGCGGGAGATAGATGGGGTGACGGTGGGAGTCTCCCCGCTCAGGGTCAGACATCGTCTCCACAAGATGGGGACTCGGTCGATCTCCAACGTCGTCGACGTGACCAACTACGTGATGTTCGAGCTGGGCCATCCCTTGCACGCCTTTGACGCCGACACGATCGAAGGCAACCGGCTGGTGGTCAAGCGAGCCGAGGCCGGAGAGCGGCTCGAGACCCTGGATCACGTCACCCGTGACCTCTCACCCGACGACCTGATCATCTATGACGACGCCGGCCCGACCTCGATGTCGGGCACGATGGGCGGTGCGAGGAGTGAAGTC
The DNA here is from genome assembly GCA_049284615.1 of Acidimicrobiia bacterium. Taxonomy (GTDB): domain Bacteria; phylum Actinomycetota; class Acidimicrobiia; order Spongiisociales; family ZC4RG35; genus JANQRA01. The sequence continues at coordinate 2,694 of JBAPYG010000450.1, read as the reverse complement.
TCCGAGGGCACCAAACGCGTGTTGATGGAAGCCGCATCCTGGGACCCGCCGACGATCATGCACATGTGGCGGCGCCACGACCTCCGATCCGAAGCCGCCACGCGATTCGAACGTGGGGTCGACCCCAACCTCGCCGACATAGCCAACCAGAGAGCGTCGGCGATGGTGCAGGCGCTCGCCGGAGGCGCCGTCCTCGAGGGTGCCGTCGACGAAGTCGCCGTCTCAATCGACCCTTGGGTGGTCGAGCTGCCGGTACACGAGACAGAGAGATTGCTCGGCCCGGGCTTCGGGCCCGATTACGTCACCTCGATCCTCGAGCGGCTCGGTCTCGAAGTCGATGCTGGCGATCCGATGAGAGTGACGGTCCCTACCTATCGCCCCGACATAACCCGTCCCGCGGACATCATCGAAGAGGTGGCCCGGGTCCACGGCTTCGACAAGTTCGAGGCGACTCTCCCCAGAGGCCCCGCCGGGGGGCTCACGTCTGAGCAGCGACGTCTCCGGCGGCTCAACGCCGCCCTCGTGGGCATAGGCCTCGATCAGGCGATCAATCTCCCGTTCGTCAGTGTCGCCGAGCTCATGGCCCTGGGCTTCGACACCGACGGATCCGACCTCCTCACGGTCAAGAACCCGCTGCGCGACGAGGAGTCCAAACTTCGGCCCTCTCTCCTGCCCGGTCTCCTCAACGACCTGCGCTACAACCGGTCCCACGGCAACTCATCCGTTGGCCTCTTCGAGGTCGGCAAGGTCTTCACCTCGATCCCCAGCTCTGGTGAGCCCCGTCTTCCCGACCAGCTCGACCGTCTCGCCTGGGCCGTGGTGGGGGACACCGGTCTGCGCTCCCTTCGGGGCTCGGAACGGTCCGCCGATGCCGAGACGTCGTTGGCCATCTGGCGTCACGTGTCCGATGTGCTCGCCCTCGACCCTTCGGTCGAACAGGGGACGTTCCCCGGGTTTCACCCCGGCCGGACGGCTCGGATCTCGATCGAGGGCGTGCTCGTCGGGCATGTCGGGGAGTTGGCACCATCGGCCTGCCGGGCTTTCGACATCGACGCCCGGGTCGCCGTCGCCGAGATAGATCTAGACCCGCTCCTGGCCACGGTGCCCCCCGTGTCCGCCCGGGCTCCGTCGGTCTACCCACATGTCGACTTCGATCTCAGCTTCCTCACCGACTCCTCGACTCCTGCCTCGACACTGCTGACCACAACGACGAGAGCCGGGCGCGGCCTTGTTGAGTCGGCACGGGTGTTCGACGAGTTCAGGGGCGAACCCGTGGGCGACGACATGAAGGCATTGGCGATCACCTACAGGTTGCGCGCCGACGACCGGACCCTGGAGAGCGGGGAGATCGCCGCCGTCCGACAGTCGATGATCGATGCCGCCGCGGCGCTCGGCGCTCGTCTCCGAGGAGCCTGATGCCGGGAGCCTCCGGCCTGGAGTCGCTTCTCGCCGGCCCCCCTGAAGTGGCGGCGCCACGTTTACTCGGCTCCCACCTGATGTCACGGGTCGGAGGCGACGAGGTCGTCGCCCGCATCACCGAGGTAGAGGCATACAAGGGAGAGGACGACCCCGCGTCGCACGCATACCGCGGTGAGACCGTTCGCAACGGATCGATGTTCCAAAAGCCGGGGACCCTCTACGTCTATCGCTCCTACGGGATCCACAACTGCGCCAACACCGCCTCGGGACCCGAAGGTGTGGGTTGGGGGATCCTGATCCGGGCCGCCGAGATCGTGGAAGGCAGCGGGGTGGCGACGCGACGACGGGGTCATCGCGCCGACCTCGCCGACGGCCCGGGCAAGCTCTGCCAGGCGTTGGGGGTGACACTGGAGCACAACGGCACCGACCTACTCGATCCCACCTCCATCATCCGGCTCGAACCGGGGGAAGCGCCCGAGTTCGTGATGGCCACACCCCGCATCGGCATCTCCCGCGCCAAGGATCGTCCATGGCGGTTCGTCGCCGCCGCACAGTTGTCGGCGTGACGCCCCTCCCGCTTATCCTGCGGCCACGATGACCTCAGCCGACCTGGCTCTCGCCCTCCGTCACAGCGACAACGTGGTCCCCGAGGACGACCTCGCCGCCAAGCTCTCGCTCGATCGGCCGCTTCGAGTCAAGCTCGGCCTCGACCCGACGGCGCCTGCCGTCACCCTGGGCTGGGCGGTCGTGCTCCGCAAGCTGCGCGAATTCCAGGAGATGGGGCACATGGCGGTCTTGATCGTCGGTGATTTCACGGCGCAGGTGGGCGATCCGTCACAACGCGGCGCTCAGCGAAAACGACTGTCCGCCGCCGAGGTCAAGGGGTACGCCGAGAATGTGTTGACCCAGTTCGAGAAGGTGTTGCTTCCCGACCGTCTCGAGGTCCGTCACAACTCGGAGTGGCTGGCAGGTCTCGACATGTATGGGCTGCTGGAGCTCACGTCCTCAGCGACCGTGGCCCAGATGCTGGAGCGCTCCGACTTCGCCAATCGATACGAAGAAGGGTCTCCGATTTCGGTCATGGAGTTCCTCTACCCGCTGCTCCAGGGATACGACTCGGTGGCCGTCGAGGCCGACGTGGAGTTGGGTGGGAGCGATCAGCTGTGGAATCTGATGATGGGGCGCGTCGTCCAGGAGCGCTACGGGCAGGAGCCCCAGGTCGCCTTGACCATGCCCCTGCTGGTTGGGACGGACGGGACACAGAAGATGTCCCAG
>JBAPYG010000449.1:0-6957 GCA_049284615.1 Acidimicrobiia bacterium | reverse complement strand
ACGCTGGCCTGGATCGTCGCGCTGATGATCCAGCCATCACCTCTCGAGCCCGTCCCGGCGTTGCTGACCGGTCTCGGTCTGCTCGGCATGTCGACGGTGGCCACTGTGGGCATGATCGTCGTCCATGGTCGCTGGGCGCACCGGCTGGGTGTGCTGACGATGGCCTTCACGATGGTGCTGGCCGTCATCCGGCCGATCGACTTCATCTGGTTCATCGCACTGGCCCTGAGCACGGCTGCCATCGTCGCTTTGCTCTCCCCGCCGGTCATGGGTGGCATCCGCCGGCTGCCTTCGGCTTCCGGGCCACCGCCGCGGGCGGTGACCCCTCCCCTGCTCCTGCTGATGGCGCCTGTGCTGCTGGGCCTGGTGGGCAATGGTGCACAGCCCTGGGCCCTGCTGGTGGTGGGGCTCTCGGCCCCCTCGGTGGCCTTGCTGTACAGCAGGGTCGTGCCCGGCGGCTTGCTCGGGATCAGGCTCATCTGGCCGCTCCTGGCGCTGGGGCTCACCCCCTGGATGGGCTGGTTGGCGGGCTCGGTGTCGGCGGCGTTGGCGATTGCGGTGGCGGCCACCTCGTGGCATCAGTCGGTTCGCGCCTCGTACCACCCACCCCAGGAAGCGGGAACCACGTTCGCGATCCCACCGGAGTTGGCCCCGACCGAGATCCTCGACGCCGCCCAGATCGACGAAAGGGGCCGTCCGAAGTGAGACGACTCCCCAACCCGTGGATTGCGATCCCAGCCCTGCTCCTCGGTCTCCTCGCCGGTGCGCTGGGTTGGGTCGTGACCGACACCAGCTGCCGTCAGCCCGACGCGAGCGGGGCAGTCACAGCTTGCGATGGCTGGGCTGCCCTCTTCGCCGTGGTCTCGTTCCTGGCGGTCACCTTCGGGGTAACGCTTCTCCTCGTGCTCGTCTACCGAAGCCTGGCCGAATGGCGTGAGCGCCAGGGGTGAGGGTGGGTCGGCGGTCTCTTGGGGAGCGAACGGGGCGCTCAGTTGAGCTTCTGATGGACCAGATCGACGGCCTGGCCCACGGTCACGATCGATTCGGCGTCCTCGTCGGGGATCTTGACGTCGAATTCGTCCTCCAGAGCCATGAGTAGCTCGACGACACCGAGACTGTCCACGTCGAGGTCTTCCTCGAAGTGGGCGTCGTCGTTGATCTTGGACTCGTCGAGCCCGAGCTCCGATACCAGAACTCCGGTGAGACGCTGGGAGACTTCGCTCCGCTCCATTTTCCTTCTCCTTCGTTTTGCTTTGCCGGCAACTTACAGCGACAGACCACCGTCCACCGAAATCACCTGCCCGGTGATGTACGAGGCGGCGTCAGAGGCCAAGAACCCGACCACCGCTGCCACTTCCTCGGGAGTCCCGAATCGACCCAGGCTCACCGTGACAGCGGCAGACTGCTTGATGTCTTCCCCCAACCCGTCGGTCATGTCGGTGGTGATGAAGCCGGGGGCCACGACGTTTGCGGTGATGCCGCGGGAGCCGACCTCTTTCGAGACCGACTTGGAGAAACCGATGATGCCCGCCTTCGATGCCGCGTAGTTCGCCTGTCCGGCATTGCCCACGATGCCGGCCACCGAGGCGATGGAGACGACCCGTCCCCACTTGGCCCGCAACATGGCCCTCAATGCCGTCTTGGTGCACAAGAACACCGACCGGAGGTTGGTGGCGAGGACCTGATCGAACGACTCGGTGCTCATGCGAAGGAGCAAGTTGTCCTGAGCCACACCCGCGTTGTTGACGAGCACGAGGGGTGGCCCCAACGCGTCCTCGACCGTGGCGAACATGGCGGCCACATCGTCGACGTCGGCCACGTCGGCCCGGACTGAGATCGCCTCGCCGCCGGCGTCGGTGATGAGGGAGACCACCTGGTCGGCGGCCGCCGAGTTGGTGGCGTAGTTGACGGCGACCCGATGACCCGAGCCCGCCAGCGTCAGGGCCATCGCTCTCCCGATGCCACGCGAGCCCCCGGTGACCAATGCGGTTCGTGTCGTTCCGTCGTCACTCACGTCTGCTTCTCCGGCAAGCCGAAGAAGTCGAAGTTGGGCTGAAGCAGCTCCATCGTGTCGCGGTCGGGCGGGGGCAGGGCGGCGTCGGACTCACCGATCGGGTCGATGCGGTCACCCCAGCGATAAACGGCCGAGCCCCAACTCAGCCCGCCACCGAATGCGGTGAAGACGATGTTGTCCCCCGACTCGATCCTGCCCTCTTCGAGAGCCTCGGTGAGAGCCACCGGGATGGTGGCGGCCGAGGTGTTGCCATACGAGTGGATGTTCACATAGACCTTCGACTCCGGGACACCGAGTCGCCTGGCCGTGGCGTCGATGATGCGGACGTTGGCCTGATGGGGAATCAGCAGATCGACGTCGTCGATGGTGAGACCGGCTTGGTCGAGGGAGATCATCGAGGACTCACCCATCTTGGTGACCGCTCGACGAAACACCTCCTGGCCCTCCATCGACACACCACTGCGGCGAGGGTCGGGCTGGACGCGGTCGCCCATCGTGCCGTCTACCGGTGTCTGCAGGATGTGATAGACCGAGCCGTCCAGACCCAGGTCCGAGGCGAGCAGGCCTTGCGGCCCGTCACTGGGCTCGAGGACCACGGCGCCGGCGCCATCGCCGAACAGCACACAAGTGGTGCGGTCTGTGAAGTCCATGACGTAGTGGAGCTTCTCGGCACCGATGAGAAGCACCGTGTTGTTGGTGCCGCCCCTGATCATGTTGGTCCCGACGACCAGGCCGTAGACGAAGCCGGAACAGGCGGCATTGAGATCCATCGCGGCGCAATTCAGGGCGCCGATCTTCTTCTGCACGATGGACGCGGTCGAGGGGATCAGCGAGTCCGGCGTGCAAGTGGCGACGAGGAGGAGATCGACGTCGGCGGGTGTCTTGCCGGCGGCGGCGAGAGCGCGCAACCCGGCGATGGCGGCCATGTCGGAGGTGTCGACGTGGCTGATCCTCCGCTCCTTGATACCGGTCCGGGTGCTGATCCACTCATCGGAGGTGTCGATGATCTGCTCGAGATCATGGTTGGAGAGGACGTTGGGGGGCATGCACTTGCCCCAGCCGGTTATCTGTGAAGTCTTCATCGCTGGCTCCTGAGTCATGACATCGTAACGAGAGCATCGACCACGCCGGGGATGTCACCGGTCTCGGATATGACATGCACGGTGGCGTCATCGACGGTGCGACGGGCCATTCCGGCCGTGACGTCCCCGGGGCCGACATGTACGAAGGTGTCGATTCCGGTCCCGGCCATGTCGATGAGACTCTCCTCGAAACGGACCGTCGAAACCACCTGCGCCTCCAACGTCCCGGCGAGCTCGGCGGCCCGATGTGGCCGGGCGGTGGTGTTCGACCAGACCGGGAAGACGGGATCCCCGAAGTCGACACCGGACAAGGCGGCCCCGACCGCCTGCGCCGCCGGCGCCATGAAGCTCGAGTGAAATGCGCCGGCGACCTTGAGCGGGATCGCTCGACGAACCCCCAACTCACGAGCGTGGTCCGACACCCAGGCGATGTCGTCCCGGCCACCGGCCACGACCACCTGGCCCGGCGCATTGATGTTGGCCACCTCGAGACGACCACCCTCTCCCCTCCGCCGCTCCGCCACGGACGTGGCGAGGGCCTCATCGGCACCGATCAAGGCTGCCATCCCCGAGGGCGCGAGATCGGCGGCGGCGCCCATGGCCGCTCCGCGCCGACTGACCACGGAGAGGGCGTCACCGAATGAGAGGGAGCCGGCGGCACAGAGGGCCGTGTACTCGCCCAGGGAATGCCCGGCGGCGCCGGCGATGGCCCCCCCGTAGACGTCGCGAAAAGAGAGCCAGAGTGCGTAAGAGATGGCGAACAGCGCCGGTTGTGCATGCTCGGTTCGGGTGAGGATCTCTTCCGGCCCGTCGAGACACATGTCCCGTAGAGACCAGCCGAGGATGCTGTCGGCGGTCTCGCCGAGCAGGTCCGGGTGGATGTCGAACAAGTCGGCTCCCATCCCGACGTGCTGGCTCCCCTGCCCGGGGAAGAGGACGGCGAAGGTCATCAGTTGGGTTCGACCCTCCTCTGGACGTTCGAGTTACGCCAGCGCCGCGAAGAGACGGTCTACGTCCCCCTCGTCGACATCGCGGTGCGTGACCACACGCCAACCACCCTTCATCGGAGGGTTCACCTTGATGTTGGCCGACTGCAGACGTGTGGCGACCTCGGCCCAGTCACGGCCGAGGGAGCCGAAGTCGACGCGAACCAGGTTGGTGTCGACCATGCCCGGGTCGATCGAGCCCGGGTATCGCTCGGCGAGCCCGATGGCCAGCTTCTGCGCCAGCTGATGGTCCTCGACGAGACGATCCCGCTCCGCCAGCCCGATCCGGGCGGCCGCGGCGATGACACCCGCCTGACGCATGGCGCCGCCCATTCGCTCCCGCAGATATCGAATCTCGTCGATCGTCTCCTGTGAGCCGCAGACGATCGACCCGACCGGGGCGCCCAGACCCTTCGAGAAGCAGAACTGAATGGTGTCGGCGACACCGGCCCACGCCGGTCCGTCGATACCGGTGGCGGCGACGGCGTTCCAGATCCGCGCCCCGTCGATGTGGATGCTGAGCCCATGACTCCGCGCCCGGGCGGAGGTGGCCTCCATCAGCTCGAACGGGATCACACGGCCCCCGGACAAGTTGTGAGTGTTCTCCCAGGTGAGGAGTCGGATCCTGGGGAAGAACCCGGCCAGCTCCATGGCATCGTCGACGTCCTCGGGGAGGATCTGGCCACCGTCCCTGTCGACGGTGCGGAAGGCCACGCCCGAGAGGGCCTGGGCCGCCCCGGCCTCGATCGAGCGAAGATGGCTGGCGGCGTTGGCCAAGACCTCCTCACCGGGACTGGTGTGGAACATGATCGACAGCTGGTTGCCCATGGTGCCGGTGGGCACGTAGATCGCCGCCTCCTTCCCGGTGGCCTCGGCCGACTCATCTTCGAGGAGGTTGACCGTCGGGTCGTCGTGGTAGACGTCGTCACCGACCGGCGCCGACGCCATCGCCTCCAGCATGGCGGGTGTGGGGCGTGTCACAGTGTCCGACCTGAAGTCGGCCAGACCGTCTCGAAATGGCATCAGCGAATGGTAGGACTCCTGTGAGTGGCTGGCTAGAGACGGTCCAGCGCCTCACCGATGCGAGTCGTGGCCATGGCGATGCGCTCGACACCATCGACCAGGGCGAAACGGACATGGCCCTCGCCCGAGGGCCCGAACCCGATCCCGGGGCTGACCGCGACCCCGGCGTTGTCCAGCAGGTCGATCGAGAAGTCCAGCGACCCCATGTCGGCATACGGACCGGGTATCTCGGCCCACACGAACATGGTCCCGGCCGGGCTGTCCACCTTCCAGCCGAGATCGTTGAGCCCGTCGACGAGGACATCACGGCGCTCGCGATAGATCGCACAGACGTCGTCCACGAACCGGTCTCCGCCGTCCAGGGCGGCCGCGGCGGCCATCTGAATCGGCTGGAAGGTCCCGTAGTCGAGATACGACTTGAGCTTGGCCAACGCCTCCACGATCTCGGCGTTGCCGGAGCAGAAACCCACCCGCCAGCCCGCCATCGAGTGGCCCTTGGTCAGGGAGTAGAGCTCGACTGCGACCTCGGATGCGCCGTCGACCTGCAGGATCGAGGGTGGCACATACCCGTCGAAGCCGATGTCCGCATAGGCGAAGTCGTGGACCAAAACGACTTCGTTGACCCGGGCGAACTCGACCAGCCGCTCGAAGAAGCCGAGGTCCACTGTCTTGGTGGTGGGGTTGTGGGGGAAGCTCACCAGGATCACCCGGGGCCGGGGCCAGGAGTTGTCGAACATGTCGTTGACCACTTCGAAGTAGTCCTCTTCCGACGAGATCGGGGCGCGTCGAACCTCGGCCCCGGCGATGACCGGGGCATAGATGTGGATGGGATAGGACGGCTCGGGGACGATGGCAACGTCACCACGCTGCAGCAGCACCCAGAGCAGGTGCGCCAGCCCCTCCTTGGCGCCGATGGTGGCGATGATCTCGGTCTCCGGGTCGAGATCGACCCCGAATCGCCGCCGATAGCGCCCGGCCATGGCCACGCGAAGGTCGTCGACGCCCCGGGAGACCGAATAGCGATGGTTGTGGGGACGACGGACCTCATCGACCAGGGTGTCGACCGCTTGCTGTGGTGACGGTATGTCCGGGTTGCCGAAACCCAGGTCGACGACGTCGGTGCCGGCGGCGATCACGTCTGACTTGCGCCGGTTCACCTCGGCGAAGGCATATGGGGGCAGAGACCCGATCCTCCGGAAGTCCATGGGCCGTTCAAAGTAGATCGCCAACGCCTCGATGCGGTGGCAATGAGGGAGAGGTCAGCCGCTGAGGCGGTCGATTATCTGGCCGAGACGCTTGGGCACGACGTTGCGCGAGATGGCGACCACGTCACGCACGAGCCCGAGCAGGTCGCCGGGGCCGTCCCAATGCTCCTGGACGATCTCGTGCCCTGCCCTCTCGATCAGGGAATCGATGGCGAACATCATGATCACCACGTCGTCGGCCCAGCCCACGACGGGTATGACCTCGGGGATGAGGTCGATCGGGCTCATGACGTAGGCGGCGGCAAGACCGAGGGTGATCTTGGCGCGTCGGGGCACGCGTGGGTCCTTGAGGAGCCGTGCCACCAGCTTGACGATGTTCGGCATCATCAAGACGGCGTCGGTGACGAGTTGACGAGCTTGCAGGCTCTTCCCCTCGGGGGGAAGCACCTCATCGGGTCGGATCCTCTGTGGCTCTTCGTTGGTCACTCGATCTCGATTCTCTGTCGGTCGTTCGGGCCATCGCCATGATGGTCCGCCCCATCGCCAATGCCACCTATCTCTTCGATCACGGCCTCCACGGCCTTGAGGCCCTCGATGGCAGCCTGGATCATGTGAAAGGCGACACGACGCCCGGCACGTCCCAGGGC
>JBAPYG010000448.1:0-4368 GCA_049284615.1 Acidimicrobiia bacterium | reverse complement strand
GGCGGTGTGTTCACTCAGGGGCTGATCGAGTCGTGGGTCGACTACAAGCGGGAGCACGAGGTCGACCCGGTGCGTCTCCGTCCCCACCCGTACGAGTTCCACCTCTACTACGACATCTAGCGGTTCGAGCGCACCGCTCGAAGGAAGGGGTCGTGCGGCAGCACGGCCCCTTCCCGATTCGGGCGACTCGGGGCGGCCGTGTCTGATCGAAGAGCCGCCTAGGCGTTGGCCTCGGCTGCGTTGTGGGTGTTGGTGACCTCGGTATCGAAGTCGGTGGAAGCCTGGACGAACGAGTCGACGGCGGTGTTTCGCCGTTCGCCGGTGTCCGTCGAGCGCAGCCCGGCCAGTGCCTCGTTGGCGCTCACCGTCGCCAGGTCGATGGCGGTCTGCAGTGTCGCTTGATTCGCCTCGAGTGCCGTGGGGGCAGTGAGGTCTCGCAGCTGATCCGCCAGGCCTTGAGTGGTCGCCACGACCGCCTCGAAGCGGTCCTCGGCATCGGAGTACTCGATCTCACGGGGATCTGCGTTGAACCCATCGTTCACCGTGACGATCTCGGTGCGTTGCACCTGCAATTCCTCGTTGATGGAGTCGATCGTGTCCAGATACGCCTGCGTGTCGGGGTCGAGAGGTGTCTGCGACCCGGATGTCGTCGTGGACCCGTCGTCACCACCGTCGCCGCCGGGGACCGTCGTGGTCGTGCCCGGGCCGGCGACGAGCGTCGTCTCGGTGGAGGCCTCGGGCAACTCACGCACGAAGAAGTAGGTGAATGCGATCATCCCCAGTACGACCAAGGGGAGGATCCAGCGGCCCGGTTTCGGGTCGGGGTTGACTGCCATTACAGAAAAGACGATAGCCAAGCACCCGTCAGTTCCCCGTATCCCTCGATTTCTCCGAATCGACCCTCTTGAAGCGGCGCGCCCGGCGCCATACGTTCAGACGATGGAGCCGGAACGGGACGAAGTCTTCGAACGCATCCCATGGGAGACCCTGGAGAAGGGCGGAAGAGACCGTCAGTGGCTCGCTTACGCAGTCGCCGCTGCCGTGGTTCTCGGCGCCATCGCCTATTCCATAACGAGGAACCAACCCGTTGCCCCGGTGGCTGCTCCCGCCCCGCTCTCGTCGACGGTCCCGGCCACCACTCGGACATCGGCCGCGTCAGTTCCGCCCTCCACCGTGCCCGGCCCAATCGTGGTGGCCGAGGCCGATCTGTTCGCCGTCGACTCGGAGCGTCTCTTCGACACCGCTGCCGGTCACGCGGAGTGGTTCGCCGTCGAGTACATCTCCGTCGACGGCAGCGAGGAATCGCGGCGGGTGCTCGCCGGCCTGATGCCGCCCGGGATCCCCCTCCCCGACGCGACGGAGGGCACGGAGGTCTTCGTCGATTGGGCCGGGGCGACCATGGTGACCCAGACCGGCCCCACCACTTACGACGTCGAAGTCGTGGTCCGGTCTCTCCTCGCCGGAGGGGACGGTGGCTTCGTGCGCCAGCCGCCCGTCCGGGTGGGAGTGCCGATCGCTGTGAGCGAGGACGGTCTCGCCCAGGTCGGTGGGGTGCCCACGATATCGGCGATGACGGTGGAGAACACCGCCGAGGTGGGACTGGTCGAGGTCCCCGCAGACGTCGCCTCCGCCATCGAGCTCGAGGGAGAGGTGGTCGGTGGCCGTCAAGGCCCCGATGGCTGGGAGTTGGTGGTTTTGGCTGCCGGCACAGATGGGGTGACCCGCCCTGTGACCGTGCGACCCTGACTAGTCGGCGAAGTGACTCTCTAGGATCGCCGTCGCCTCCGGGGTGATCGTTTCCCAGGAGCCGTCAGGAGTCTTGGAGATGGTCACGAAGTCAGCGGTGAAGAAAACACTCGCCACACCTTCGAGCCCGAGCAGACCGGCGAGGAACTGTTCGGTGGGCTCCGAGCCTTTCACGTACGTCCCCGGGCCGCCGACGGGTCGTCCTACGGTGAACTTGAGGGCGTTGGGGTTGGGGGTCGGTTCGACTCGGATCGCCATCGACGGAGAGGGTAACCATTGACCGTCATCATCGGAGTCGACGTGGGCGGCACCTTCACCGACCTCGTCGCCGTCGACGCCGGATCGGTGGTGGCAAGGAAGGTGCCAACCACACCCGACCAGTCCGATGGCGTGGCAGACGCCGTGGGAGCCATCGAGGCCGACCTGTTCCTCCATGGCACCACGGCAGCCACCAACACATTGCTCGAGGGGCGCGGGGCGGCCGTCTCGTTGGTGACGGACCCCGGCTACGAGGACTTGATCGAGATAGCTCGCCAGGAGCGTCCCTCCCTGTACGACTCGTCCGTCGATCGCCCCGAACCGCTGGTGCCGCGCGAACGCAGATACTCCGATCCCTCCCGCGTGGGCGATGCGGAGATAGTGGCCGTCGCTCTCCTCGACTCGTATCTCGACCCCTCCGGGGAAGAGGAGATCGCCGCTGCATTGGCGAGCCCGGTGATCCTCTCGTCGGTGGTCTCCCCCGAGTTTCGGGAGTACGAGCGTCTCGCCACCACCGTGCTCTCCGCCTACCTGACTCCATCTGTGGCCGACTACTTGGCCAGGCTCGACGACCGTCTCGAGATCGCCACCAGATTGGTCATGACCTCTGCCGGCGGGCTGGTGCCCTTCGCCGAAGGCGGTGCCGTCGCAGGGCGTCTCGTGCTGTCGGGACCGGCGGGCGGCGCGGTCGCCGCCGCTGCCCTCGGCGAACACCACGGCTTCGACTCGGTGATCTCGTTCGACATGGGGGGCACATCGACGGACGTCTGCCGGATCACCGGCGGTGTCCCCGCGGTCAGCACCGGCCATCACGTGGGAGGGCGTGTGAACCGTGTGCCCTCGGTGCCCATTCGAACGATCGGCGCCGGTGGGGGGAGCGTGGCGTGGGTCGACGACGGTGGGGCACTGCGGGTAGGCCCGAGGTCGGCCGGTGCCACCCCAGGGCCTGCGGTCTATGGGCTGGGCGGCCGCGAGCTGACCGTGACCGATGCCAACGTCCTCCTCGGCCACATCCCCCGGGACCTGGCCCTCGGCGGGTCGGTGCGGCTGAACGCCGAGGCAGCGCAGGCCGCGGCTCGCAGATTGGCGACCGATGCCAACCTGGGTGTGGAGCGTGTCGTGAGTGGCGTGCTCGAGGTGGTCGACTCCCACATGGAGCGTGCTCTTCGCTCGGTCACGGTCGAGGAAGGGGCCGACCCGAGGGATTCGGCGTTGCTCGCCTTTGGTGGCGCCGGAGGTCTCCACGCCGGACGGCTCGCCCGTCGACTCGGGATCGAGCGGGTGCTGGTGCCGCCGCACTCCGGCGTCTTCTCGGCCCTCGGGTTGTTGCTCGCCGCCCCGAGAGCCGACGCGGTCCGCACCGTGATGGTGGCCGACGGGGCTGCGCTGGTTTCGGCGGCAAACCACATCGGCGAGGAGGCCAGAGAGAGATATCGAGCCATGTTCCGGCGCCCTGCGGAGACGACGTCGGTGATGGCCGACATGCGCTATCCCGGACAGGCCCACGAGCTGATGATCCCGTTGATGGGGGATTGGCCGGGTCAGGTGTCACGTTTCCATGAGACGCACAAGGAGCGATTCGGCTTCGATCGGCCGGACCAGACGCCGGAGGTCGTCAACGTCAGGGCCACTTCGCATGGCAAGGCTCCGCTCTCCTGGGCTGACCTCCCCGGCGCGCCGGCCGACGTGAAGCCGGTTGGCGCCGCCGGGGCGTGGCGTCGCGACACCCTGCCAGTGGGGTTCGAGGTCGTTGGGCCTGCGGTGGTCATCGAGGCCAACTCGGCGACACTCGTCGAGGCCGGCGACCGGATGACGGTCCTGGCCGATGGCACTCTCGAGATCGCAATTTGACCGACCGGCCCCGCGATGGGCTTCGAGACCCGTCGAAGCGGCCGTGACACAATGGCGAGGTGCCCATCGATGTCGATGCCGCGATCGCATTTGCCCAGCGCGAGCTCGCTGCCGTCGCCAACCCCGAGAAGGCCGAGGGGATGCAGGCGTACATGAAGACTGAGATGCCGTTCTACGGGGTGCAGAAGCCGGGTCGGACGGTGATCCTCCGCCGGTTGAGGGACGACTTCGCCCCGTCCGACCGCGACGAGTACGAGCGTCTCGTCTCGGCGCTCTGGGAGCTACCGCATCGCGAGGAGAAGTACCTGGCACAGGGTTTGGCGGTGTCGTTCCCGGAGTTCGTCGTCCCCGGATCGCTGCCCCTCTACCGGCGATTCATCGTGGAAGGCGCCTGGTGGGACTTCGTCGACGAGACCGCCACACACATGATCCGTGAGTTGGTGCTCGCCCACCCCGACGAGGTGTGGCCGGCTGTCGACGCTTGGAACGGCGACGACGACATGTGGCTACGCC
>JBAPYG010000447.1:0-1667 GCA_049284615.1 Acidimicrobiia bacterium | reverse complement strand
CGTTGCTTGGCGATCCCGAACTGCTGTTGCTGGACGAGCCGGCCAACGGTCTCGACCCCAAAGGAATCCGGTGGCTGCGCAAGTTCCTCCGATCCCTGGCCCACGATCATGGGAAGACGGTGTTCGTGTCGAGCCATGTCCTGGCGGAGGTTGCTCAGATGGTCGATGATGTGGTCATCATCGACCGGGGCAAGCTGGTCGCTCAGGGGCCGGTGGATACCGTTGTATCTCACATGGGCCGAAGCGTGGTGGTGCGCAGCCCTGACATCGACAGTTTCGTCAATCTCCTCTCCGAACGAAAAGCCACCGTTAGCCGTCTCGACGGCGACCGGCTGCTTGTATCCGGGCTCGATATCGAGGCAATCGGCCAGGCCGCCGCCGACAACCGGCTGATCCTGTTCGAGCTCCGGGAACAAGGCATGTCTCTGGAGGACACGTTCCTGGCGCTCACCACATCGGAGGAACGGTCATGATCCGTCTCATCGGCGCCGAACTGTTCAAGCTCCGTACCACTCGCCTGTATCTGGTGCTGCTGGTCGTCGCCGCCGGTCTCGTCGCCGTGGTTACTGCTCTCCACTTCGTTCTCGCCGGGGACGCCGCCCTGACTATCGAAGGCGCGGCAGATGCGATCACCACCGAAGCGGATCTTCGCTCCGTCCTCGACGTGTCCGGTGTCGCGGTGCTCTTCACCCTGATACTGGGTGCCACGGCCGTCGCAGGAGAGCACCGACATCACACCATCGCCACTACTTTTCTTCTCACCCCGGCGAGGTGGAAGGTGGTGGCCGCCAAAGTGGTCGGCTATGCGATAGCCGGGGCAGTGTTCGGAGTAGTGGTCGAAGCGGCTGCAGCAGCCGTGGCCATCGGATGGCTCGCCGCCACGGGCGCTTCGATCCCTTTCGGTGGAACCGTCGTTGCTGGACTCGCCCTCACTCCGGTCGCCACCGGGCTTGCCGCCGCATTCGGAGTGGGGATCGGCGCCACCGTGCCCAGCCAGCTCGGCGCAGTCCTCGCCGCATTCGGGTGGGTGTTGATCGTCGAACAACTTGCGAGCGGTCTCTTCCCGGCCCTGGCCCAGTGGCTGCCATTCACCGGAGCGGGCGCGGCGATAACCGGAGCCCACCTTGAACTTGGGTCAGCGGCCGGAGTCGGCCTCTTCCTCATCTACCTGGTTGTACTCGTGAGCGTGGGCATGCAAGTCACCCGGCGCCGGGACATCGGCTGAGGAAAAGACAACACACGCGAATCCCTGTCAAAGTAGCGGTCGGACGCGCTCCAACCCGCCGACCGTGCATCAGTAGTTGATCTGACTCTGGCACCTCGAGGCGCGCTATGCGCCCCTCCCTTGACCAGCCGGTTTCCTCCGCCGGGTCACTCGTGAAGGAGCCTCGGAGACGACCACGGTCGTGTCGATCGACCGTCGTGTGGCGAGCCACCGATGTCGTCGCCCCCAACCAGGGTAGTCGCCGACCGTGGATGTCCCCAGACCCAGGACGCCGAACCGCTTTAGGAACCCCGGGATCAGCGATATTCGACACTGCTGGCCTTCCGGAACGACCCTGCGGAAGGCCATCGTCGCAAAGGTTTGTGACTTTTGGCACTGGCCAGACCGCAGTCGGCAGTCGGACCATTGATCTGTCGTAGGATTGGAGATGACGTGGCACCGG
>JBAPYG010000446.1:0-4186 GCA_049284615.1 Acidimicrobiia bacterium | reverse complement strand
GAGTTGTCGATGGGGATGACCGACGACTTCGAGGTGGCGATCTCCGAAGGTGCTTCGATCATACGTGTGGGACGGGCTATCTTTGGCCCACGCAAAGCAACCGGAGCGTGAATGTCTTCACTGTTCTCGAAAGCACTCGTCTACCTCGGGCTGGTTGACGAGGACCAAATCGAGGCGGAGGCAGCCGAGTTGGCCGCCCCCGTGAATCACCAATCTGAGCCTTCCACCCAACCCCGCGCGGTCGAGCCGATCGCCGCCGAGGGCCGGCGGGTGGAGCCGCCGATGACTGCACGCGCCGCCACCCGTCCCCAGTCGCGCACCGAGTCCGCCACCTCATTCTCGAGTGGGCGTCGTGTCGAGCCACCATCGACGAGCCCCGTCGTGCGACCGGTCGAGATCCAGTCGGACATCCTCGTCGTGGAGGAGTTCTCCGACGCCCGTGTTCTCGCCGACCGTGTCCGGGATCGGGTCCCGATCGTGCTCGACATGCGGCTGACCGACGCAGACCTGGTTCGGCGGGTCGTCGACTTCTCATCCGGTCTCATCTACGCCCTGGACGGTTCGATGCGTCGCGTGGGAGATGGCCTCGTCCTGGTGCTGCCGCCGAGGGTCACGCTGAGCCGTGACGAGAAGCGGCGGCTGTCGACGCTCGGCGCCTACGAGCTCGACGACATCGACTGACGGTGATCGACCTCCTCGTCACCCTCCTCACGATCTACTTCTACGCCGTCTTCGCGTGGGTCATCCTCTCCTGGATACGGGTGTCCTCAACGCACCCTCTGGGCCGGGTGCAGGTCTTCCTCGACCGCATCATCTACCCGGTCATCCTCCCCATCAGACGGGTCATCCCGCCGATCCGGATCGGTGGTGGCGCGTTGGACCTTTCCCCGATCGTCCTGCTCATCGGGATACAGATCCTGATAAGCATCCTCCGCTGATGCTTGTGGCCGGGCCGGGGTCTTCGTATCCTGCCCGCTGAATCGAGAGGTGTGACCAATGCTCACGGCAGCAGATGTTGAACAGAAGACCTTTTCCACGGCACTCCGTGGGTACGACCTCGACGAAGTCGACGACTTCCTCGACGAGATCGTGGCGACCATCCGCGATCTCAACGACCAGCTGGAGGAGGCCAAGAAGAGCGGCGCGGCCGCGCCCACACCCGTGACAGCCCCTGCTCCTGTCCCCGAGCCGGAGCCCGAGGCCGAAAAGCCCCCGGTGCCGGAGACACCGGCCCCAGTGATCGACGAGTCAGCCGTGGGCCGGGCCCTGATCGCGGCGCAGACGGCCGCCGACCAGCTGCTCGAGGATGCCAAGAGTGAGGCCAACAAGATTGTCGACGACGCCAAGAGCGAGGCGGACACCTGGGAGGCCGAGCGTGAGGCCAAGAGGGTCGAGGCCGAGGCCGAGATCGCCTCGATCGCAAACCGGGTCTCCTCGGTGAAGGCGGAGCTGTCTGTCCTGGCAGGCGAGGTGGCGGTGAAACTCGACGACATGGATGCGGTCATCGCCGGCCGTCATGCCACCTCCGACATGTCTGGCGACGGCGGGGACGTGCTCGAGTTCGGCTCCTCAGACGATGAAGACGGGGTCGACGACGACGAGACCGAGACCGGGGGCCACCTCGACGACATCCTCAATGGCGTCGCCGCAGACCTCCAACTCGACTCCGAAGACTCCGACGACTCCGAAGACTCCGAAGACCCTGCCGATTCAGACGGGCCCATCGACGACTACGACTCCGCGGACCCCGACGACCCCGACGACGAGGAGTAGGGGCTACGCAGCGTTGCTATAGCAACGGGTCGTGGAATCCGCCACCTGATGCTATAGCAACGCCTGTTCAGGAGACGGGGGAGTCCTCGGCCTTGAAGAGGAGACGGTCGAGGATCACGAACTTGGCGACCCAGACGACGCCGAAGGCGGCGAGGCTGACCATGTTGACCATGAGCGGGCTCGGGTCCCATCGGGAGTCGACGAACCAGACCGCACCGGTGGAGAGCACGAAGCCGATGAGGGTGAGCACCCAGAAGGGCACCACCTCGCGCATGAAGTGACTCCGGCCCCGCTTGTTCCACACCCAGTAGCGGCTGAGGAAGTATGCCGGGATCGTCCCGATGATCACGGTGAAGACATTTGACGCCACGGGCGACCATCCGAGGACGGTCTGCGCCCCGTACAGCATGAGCTGTCCGAAGATCACGTTGAATGCGCTGACGGCCCCAAACCTGAACAGCTTGGCCCCGTGCTGGGCGCGGATGCGACCGATCGAATCGGTCAGGGTGGTGGGCACCATGGGATGCTATCGGCAATCGCCGCTCTAAGCCGAAGTGTTGTGTTCCAGGGAACCGACCGGAGCGGTAGTCGGAGCTGGCGGGAGGACTTCGGTGGCGGGAGCCGTCGGTTCGCCGAGCTCATCGGCATCCACCGACCCGGGCCGCTCCAGGAAGATCCCGGTGACGACGACGCCACACAACAGGAAGACACCTGCAACGAAGACGGTACCGGCACCGATGACGAGGAACAGCACGAGGAGACCGGCCAGCACGGCCGCTGCCGACACCGCGATAAGCGTGGCGGTTGGGATCTCGTCGAGTAGCGATCTCAGCTTGGGGTGTTCCTTCATGTTCCTGACCTACCCTGGGGCGACGCGCTCGAAACGAGTCAGTGGTACTCGCTGTCGACGACGATCGCAGGGTGCTCGAGGGCATCGTCGACCTCGAGCGATGTTGCCAGGACCTCTCCCGCGATCCAATCCGGGTACTCGGCGACCAGGTCGGCGTGCTCGGACGGCAATGTCAGCTTGATGCGATCGGTGAGATCGAGGCCGAGCTGCTTTCGCTCCTCGTTGAGGGCCCGGATGAGCTCGAGGGCCCTCCCTTCCATGACGAGCTCGTCGTCCAGGGTCGGGTCGACTGCCACGCTCACGTTCCCGTCGTGGGCCACAACCCAGCCTTCGAGGATCACCCTCTCGGTCCGCTGGATCTCGTCGGCTCTCAGTGTCTCCCCGGCCACCGACACCCCGCCGCCTTCGACGTCGTGGTAGTCGCCCGCCGCCAGGGCGACGGCCACGTCTTTGATCTTGGGGCCGAGCCGGGGACCGGCCACCGGGAAGTTGGGCTTGACGGTGACCTCGACCGTCGTGTCGGCGTCGAAGCTGATCTCTTTCACCCGGAGCTCGTCGAGGATCTCGTCGGCGTGGGCGGCCGCCGCATCTGCGCCACGCACTACGACACGACGCAGCGGCTGGCGCAGTTTGATGTTGGCCTCCATCCGGGCCCGTCGTCCCGCCTCGACCACCCGGCGGACTGCGGTCATCTCGGTGAGCAGCGCCTCGTCGACTTCGGCGGGGGGCTCGGGCCATCCGGCGAGGTGCACCGAGCCGGGGGCGTCCTTGCAGGGACCGGCCACCAGGTTGGCCCAGAGATGCTCGGTGAGAAATGGCATCACCGGGGAGATGATCCGCAGCGCAGTGACCACGCCGACCCACAGGGTGCGGAAGGCCGCCTCGTCGAACTCGTAGAAGCGGCGGCGGCTGCGTCGGATGTACCAGTTCGAGAGGTCGTCGAGGTATTGCTCGAACGCGACGATCTGCTCGTCGGTCCGCAGCCTGGTGAGACTCGCCGTCGAGTCGGCGATGGCCTGTCCGGCCCGGGCTAGGAGCCAACGGTCGGTCGTGGTCAGCTCGACGCCGTCTGGCCCGCCTTCGAGATCGTCATAGGTGGGGACGAAGCCCTCGATGTTCCCGTAGTCGACGAGGAATCGGGCCGAGTTCCACAAGGTGAGCAACCGTCGGCGGACCTCGTATGCCCCTGTGAACCCGAACTTGAGGTCGCGGTCCGGTGGATGGGCGCAGTACATCCATCGCATGACGTCGGCACCCATCTTCTCGAACGCCTCCTCGGCGCTGATCAGATTGCCCCACGAGCCGTGCATCTCCCGGCCGTCCTCGGCGACCATCTTCTCGTACCCGAGCACCGACCGAAACGGTGCCACCCCCACCAGGGCGACCGACATGAAGAGCTGGGAGTAGAACCAGAGCCGCACCTGCTCTCTCATCTCCGAGACCCAGTCCGCCGGGAACCACTTCTCCCAGTAGTTGTGGTCGGGCAGGTCGGCGTGGGTCAGGCCCCTGGCAGCCCCGGTGGCGTTGCCTTTGGAGACCCACTCGTCGTTCTCCCAGCCGAGG
>JBAPYG010000445.1:0-7543 GCA_049284615.1 Acidimicrobiia bacterium | reverse complement strand
CTCTCACCCGACGTCTGCCACACCGACCAACAACTTCGGCCAACCCGCCATCGCAGTCTCGTTCGCCCTTGCCAAACCCGGCGAGTCGATCGACGACTTCCGGACACGCATCGCCGCCCGGGGCGATTGGGGACAGTCGAGAGTTGGGAGGGAGAAGATCGAGCTGGTCCTGACGGAGGAGAGTGCCACGCAGTTGACCGAGCTCCTCGCCGCGTCGACAACGGAATTAAAGAAACAGCGCCCGAAAAACCGATAAGGATTGATGACGCGCCTGTTGTCGATAGGCCGTGGTTGGCAGAAGGTCTCGCCGCCCAGTGCGCAGCGCCAGGGACTGCTCCTGGGCATTGCCTTCTTGCTGGTCTTCGGTGGGCTGATTGCGTTGATCCTGGCCCTGGTTTCCTCCAGTCAGATCTGACGACCCGAGACGCCGACTACCTCCTCCACCGGCCGGCAGCCCAATCAACGAGTTGGCAATGGCGATTTTGCTCCCATGCGCCCCCACGCCCAGGACACGACGGCGAAACAGGCGAGGGCGCCCAATGCCAGCGAGTAGCGCGGACCAAGGTGCTCGCCGACCCAACCGACTATTGGGGCACCGATGGGCCGAGCACCGAGAACGGCCATGGCTCGCAGACCGACTACCCGACCTCGCATCTTGGGCTCCGACTCGAGTTGGAGAACCGAGTTGCTCATGGTGAGAAAGGCCGTGGACGTGGCGCCGATCACGATGAGCGTCACGTAGCTCAGCCAGAGACTCGGGACAAGGGCCGTGGCAGTCATGGCCGCACCCAGCGCCAGACAAGCGATGAGTATGGAGCGCGGTGGCGTGGTGTCCCGCGACGCCACATAGAGACCCCCGGCCACCGCACCCAGCCCCATGGCGGCAAACATGGTCCCAAACGTGTCCGCGTCCCCACCGAAGGTGAACCGGGCGAACAGTGGCAGGACGACCTCGAACTCATATGCGAACAGGCCGAACACGGCACTCATCGCCAGTGTGGTCAGGAGGACCGGTTGGCCCCGCACGTACTCGAGCGCATCACGCAGTTGCCCGGGTTGTCGCTGCTCACGATCGGTTCGATGGATGTCGTCGGAGCGCATCAGAGCCATCGCGGTGATGAACACGACGTAGGAGAGCGCGTTTATCACGAAACACCAGCCGATTCCGACGGTCACGATGAGCAGCCCGCCAACGGCGGGGCCGATGATCCGGGCCGAATTCACTAGTACGGAGTTGAGAGCGACGGCGTTGGTCAGGCGGGAACGCCCCACCATCTCCATCACGAACGTCTGTCTCGCCGGGTTGTCGAAGCTGCCCACGACGCCGAGCAAGCCGGCCAGGGCGAAAACCATCCACAGTTGGACGACATCTGTGAGCACGAGGGCCCCCAGCGTGAGGGCGATCAGCCCGGCGAGAGACTGTGTGACGTACAAGACCTTGCGTTTGTCGGCACGATCGGCGACCAGGCCACCGACCGGTGCGAGCAGAAGCAGCGGCAGGAACTGGACAGCCGTGATCGCTCCGACGGCAGCACCGCTACCTGTGATCTCCAACACCAGCCACGACTGGGCGACCCGCTGCATCCAGGCACCGGAGACCGAGACGACCTGGCCGACGAAGTAGAGGCGGAAGTTGTGGACGGCGAATGCCGCGAACGTCTTGCGGGCCAGCGTTTGAGGGGCGCTCATCCGTCGCCGTTCAGTCGCTCGAAGATATCCACAGCCCGGGCCAAGATCTCCCGGTCGTCGTCAGTCAATTCCTCGATTCGCCGGGCCAGGTACGCGGTGCGCTCACGACGCCGCTGCCGGAGCAATGCCTTGCCCTGCGGGGTGATCGCCACGATGGCCGACCTGAGATCGCCCGGATCGGGGCTCCGCTCGACCAGGCCCTTCTCGGCGAGCCGGCCAACGATGCCCGTGGCCGAAGGTCGTGAGATGGCCTCGTGCTCGGCGATCCGGCTCATGCTCATGGAGCCGTGGTTGTCGAGGGTGGCCAGGACCGACGCCTGAGACGGGGTGAGCCCACCCAACGACTGCTGCCTGAGCCTTCGTGCCAGCCTGCCGACCGACACACGCAACCGCTCCGCCAGCAGTGAATTACTTAGCATGCCTAATCAACATAGCGATGAGTCATGGTGACGCCGACCTTGGAAACGTGAGTCCCGAACCTCAACTCGTCACCGCGAGCTTCTACGGTGCTCTCATGCCCGATGTGCCCGTCGACATCATTCGAAGCCCTCGACGCAAGCGAACGATCTCAGCGACTCTGACCGAGGGTCGGCTCAGGGTCCGCGTCCCCGCCGGGCTGGAGCCGGCTGAGGAGACCCGGCTCGTGGATCAGGCCAAGAGTCGTGTCCTGCGAAGGGCCATTTCGGGCGGCGTCGACCTCCAGGCACGCGCGGTCGAGTTGGCGAATCGCTATGGGCTCAGGCGCCCAACGAGCATCGTCTGGTCGACCCGTCAGATGCAGCGATGGGGCTCATGCAGCCCCGATGAGGGGCGAATCCGGATATCTGATCGTCTCGCCGCAATGCCCTCATGGGTCCTCGACTCCGTGATCGTCCACGAGTTGGCGCACCTGGAGGTGCCCGACCATGGCCCCGGTTTCCGGACGTTGATCGAGCGGTATGAGCTCACCGAGCGCGCCAGGGGCTATCTGATGGCCAAGGGCGACGGGATCTGACGAGCCGCCCGTCCAGAGAATGATGGGTGAGCGTGCGAGCATGCTTGACTGATCGGTCGCATGGCAGAGCAAAAGGGTGGGTCGAAGTACCTGCTGATCACGTCGCTCGGCGCGCTAGGGGTCGTGTTCGGCGACATCGGCACGAGCCCTCTCTACGCCTTCCGTGAATCTTTCCTCGCGGCCGAGGGGCTCCCCGTCAACGAGGTGAGCGTCCTCGGGATCCTCAGCCTGATGTTCTGGTCGCTCATGCTGGTGGTGACGGTCAAATACCTGATCTTCGTGATGAGAGCCGACAACCACGGGGAAGGGGGAATCCTCGCCCTGACCGCGCTCGCCGCAGATGTCGTCCCCAAGAAGCTAAAGCGTCGTCGCCGTACACTCCTGCTCGTTGGTCTGTTCGGCACGGCCCTGCTCTACGGCGACGGGGTGATAACCCCGGCGATCTCGGTCCTGTCCGCGGTCGAGGGGCTGGGTGTGATCGCCCCCGAACTCGAGTCCTACGTCGTCCCGGTGGCAGCCGGCATCATCATCGCCCTCTTCCTCATCCAGCGTCAGGGGACGTCGAAGGTCGGTGCGCTGTTCGGGCCGGTGATGATCGTGTGGTTCTCCACCATCGCCGTGCTGGGGGCGCTCGAAATCCTGAATCATCCCAAGGTCCTCGTGGCATTGAGCCCGACCTATGCCGTCGCATTCGTCACCGACTTCCCGAGTATGGCGTTTCTCGCGCTCGGGGCGGTCTTCCTCGTTGTGACCGGGAGTGAGGCCCTCTACGCGGACATGGGCCACTTCGGACGGCGGCCCATCCGACTCGCCTGGGTGGTCCTGGTGCTCCCGGCGCTCCTGCTCAACTATTTCGGTCAGGGCGCCCTCCTGATCTTCGAGCCTCGAGCAATCACCAACCCCTTCTACTCATTGGCCCCCGACTGGGCACGCCTCCCCTTGATAATCCTCGCCACCATGGCCGCAGTCATCGCCTCACAGGCGCTCATCTCCGGTGCCTTCTCACTGACCCAACAGGCCATCCAGCTTGGATACCTGCCCCGCATGAACG
This sequence comes from Acidimicrobiia bacterium, assembly GCA_049284615.1. Taxonomy (GTDB): domain Bacteria; phylum Actinomycetota; class Acidimicrobiia; order Spongiisociales; family ZC4RG35; genus JANQRA01. Next base: position 3,809 of record JBAPYG010000445.1, on the reverse strand, counting down.
TCGACCACACTTCCCCCAGGGAGGTGGGGCAGGTCTATCTGGGAGCGGTCAACTACATGCTGATGATCACCTGTCTCGTGGTCGTTTTCTCGTTCCGCGACTCGACCAGCCTCGCTGCCGCATACGGGGTGGCGGTGACCACGACCATGGTCATCACGTCAGGCCTCCTCTACGTGGTGATGAGAAGGCGCTGGCACTGGAGCCCTCTCGCCGCCGGCGCCCTCACCGCCGTGTTCCTCGTCATCGACCTCGCCTTCTTCGCTGCAAACATCATCAAGGTCCCCGAAGGCGGATGGTTCCCGCTCGCCGTTGGTCTGGCGGTGCTCCTTGTGATGGTGACCTGGAAGACCGGGAGGGACCGGCTCACCACCCTGGTCCGGAGTGGTGAGCTGTCGGTGGAGAGGTTCATCGGGTCCATCGCCCGCCATCCACAGCGACGAGTGCCCGGGACCGCGGTGTACATGTTCTCCGATCTGGGAGCCACGCCGCCACCGCTCCTCGCCAACCTCCGCCACAATGAGGTGCTCCACGAGACGGTGCTGGTGGTCACGGTGGAGTGGACCCACAGCCCGAGGGTGCAGCGGGCCCGCCGGGCCACCGTCCACTCACTCGGGGAAGGCTTCTTCCAGGTGCTCCTGCGCTACGGGTTCATCGAGACCCCGGACGTGCCGGCCGCCCTGGCCAACATCACCCGGGCCGAGTTCGGCTTCGACCCCGATGATGCGGTGTATGTGATCGGAAACGAGACTGTGATCCCCAAGGAGGGTCGTTCCCTACTCGCTTTCCGCGACCGCTTGTTCGCCGTGATGCACCGCAACGCCACCAGCCCGATCCGTTTCTTCGGGCTCCCCCCAGAGCGTGTCATCGAGGTGGGCACCCAGGTCGAGATGAGTCAGGCCGGCGGGTAGGCGCGCCGCGCCCGCTCGATGGCGGCATGCGCCTCGGGAGCATCCTGCCAGCCTTCGACTGCCGTCTTCTTGCCCTCCAGCTCCTTGTAGACGGCGAAGAAGTGCTCCAGCTCGCGCAGCAAGTGGTTAGGGACGTCGGACAGGTCTTGGGCATCCCGCCACACCGGGTCGCCTACGGGGACACCGAGGATCTTCAGATCCTCCCGACCCTGATCCTGCATAACGAACAGCCCCACCGGCTTGATCGTGATGAAACAGCCCGGAAACGTGGGCTCACTGACCAACGCGAGCGCATCCAATGGATCGTCGTCGTCTGCATAAGTCTCGGGTATGAAGCCATAATCGGCCGGATAGCGGGTGGCGGTGAAAAGCATGCGATCGAGATAGATCCGCCCCGAGTCGTGATCCATCTCGTACTTGTTCCGACTCCCCTTTGGTATCTCAACGATCATGTCGACCAACATCGGCGACAAGCTACCTGCTCGGCGGCGAGTCGAGCCACGACGGACCACACCAGGCGCCGGTTCGAGACCCACGAAGGGCAGGCCGGGACTGTGACGAAACCGCCCCGCCCTGAGCTTCCCCGGGCATCCCGACGGTCCCACAACCCTCTAGCCTGGTCCCATCGGATGACCGACTTCCACTACGAGCCCCTCAGCTACCTCGACGCATCGTTCCTGGCTTTGGAAACCAAGAACTCCCATATGCACGTCACCGCGGTCGCCCTGTTCGAGGCCACCCCCCTCAAGACGGACGGCGGCGGGATCGACATCGCCCGGATCAAGTCTCACATCCTCTCCAAGCTCCAGTACATCCCTCGCTACCGACAGCGCCTCGAGTGGGTCCCCTACGACCGGAGGCCGGTGTGGGTCGATGACGACCACTTCGACTTCGACTTCCATGTGCGGCATACCTCCCTGCCCCGGCCCGGGTCCGACGACCAGCTGAGGGACCTCGCCGGTCGCATCGTTTCCACCAAGCTGGACCGGGCCAAGCCCCTGTGGGAGCTCTGGGTCGTCGAGGGGCTCTCCGACGACCGTTGGGCGATCATCGCCAAGATCCATCACTGCATGATCGACGGGCTCAGCGGGGTCGACCTGACCACGATCCTGCTCAACGTCGTCCCCGACTCGAAGATCGAAGACACCCCGACCTGGGAGCCGCGAGCCGCGCCGACGCCGACCCAGCTGGCGGTGGCCGAGGCGGCGAGATTCACCCGTCGCATGATCGACAGCCTGACCAACGTCGGCGAGATGGTGAAGGATGGCAAGATCGTCACCGATCGCGCCCTGGACAAATCGGCGGCAGCTCTCAGCTCGCTTCGATCCGGATGGCTGTCCACCTCGGCGAAGACCCCCCTCAACCCCGAGCTCGGCCCCAGCCGCCGTTTCAATTGGACCGAGATGAGCCTCGCCGACGTCAAGTCGGTCAAAGACGCCTTGGGTGGCTCGGTGAACGATGTGGTCCTCGCCGTCACCACCGGTGCCGTGCGAAGATTTCTCATCGAGAACCGCGATTACGACCCCGACGGCGCCGAATTTCGCGCGATGAACCCGGTCTCGACACGCGACTCCAGTTATCAGGGGCAGATGGGCAACCAGGTCGCCATGTGGCTGGTCGACCTTCCCATCGGCGACCCCGACCCGGCCTCCAGGTATGCCGCCATCAAGGCGTCGACGGCCAACCTGAAAGAGACCAACCAGGCCTTGGGCGCGGCCACGATCGTGGAGCTCAGCGCGGGAACCCCGACCACACTGCTCTCGTTGGCGAGCCGCATCGCAGGGCCAAGAATTCGACCTTTCAACATGACCGTCACCAACATCCCCGGCCCTCAGTTCCCCATGTATCTGCTCGAGTCGCAGATGTTGGCCAACTACCCGATGGTCCCGCTTTGGGCCCAACACGGAATCGGAGTCGCCCTGTTCTCTTACAACGGACGTCTGTTGTGGGGCGTTCAAGCCGACTACGACACCCTCCCCGACTCAGGCGATTTCGTGGCCGCCCTGCACTCCTCCTTCTCGGAGCTATGTGAACTCGCCGAAGTAGGGGCATGACCCAACCCAGGTTCAGGTCGCATCACTGGACGCTGGTCGCCGCCCTGGCAGGTGCCATTCTCATCTCACTGTCGGCCATCTACTACGCCCTCGCCGACGTCACGCCGATAACCGGAGCATTCTACCGAGAGGCCTACGCCCTGCCGGTCCTGATCGTGCTCTGGCTGTTCCGGCGCAAGGCCGACCATCGGCCCGTCTCCCGGCGATGGGTCGCTCTCGGCTCGGGGGTCGTCCTCGCCGCCGACACCGTTGCCTGGCACTTCTCCATCGATTTCATCGGCACCGGGCTCGCCACGCTGCTGGCCAACACATCGGTGATCTTCGTCGCTCTCGGCGCGTGGTTGTTGCTGGGAGAGAGACCACTGAGGACCACGATGGGAGCGATACCCGTGATCCTCGTCGGTGTGGCGATGGTCTCCGGGGTGGGCCAGGGTGATGCATTCGGTGCCGACCCGATCCGGGGCACCCTGCTCGCCCTGCTCGCCGCAGTCTTCTATGCGGCCTTCATGCTCGCTTTCCGGTACTCCAACGACGCGCAAGCGCCGCCGGTCGGTCCCCTGATGGAGGCCACATTCGGAGCGATGCTCACCACGTTGATACTCGGCCTCTTCGCCGAGCCCATCGACTTTGGCTTCTCCTGGCCGTCACATGGCTGGCTCATCGCCCTCGCCCTTGGCTCCCAGGTCGTTGCGTGGATGCTCATCGGCTACGCGCTCCCCCGACTCCCTGCGGTGGAGACGGCGACGATCATCCTGCTCCAACCGGCCCTCACCCTGGTGTGGGGGGCACTCATCTTCGACGAGCGGCCGTCTGTGATTCAGATCGTGGGAGCACTGGTCGTGCTCAC
>JBAPYG010000444.1:0-7313 GCA_049284615.1 Acidimicrobiia bacterium | reverse complement strand
GCTATCGGGGACCGGCGCGGCAGCCATCGACAATCTGATGGAGGACGTCGCCACGGCCGAGATCTCGCGTTCCCAGATCTGGCAATGGGTTCACCATGGCGTCGTCACGGCCGACGGCACACCCGTCACCGAGTCATTGGTCCGCTCGATCGGCGGCGAAGTCGTCGATCAGCTCGAGACCGCCGGAGACACAGCCGGGGATCATGCCCGCATCGCTCGCAAGATCTTCGAGGACGTGGCGCTGTCAGACGACTTCGTCGACTTCTTGACCTTGAACGCGTACGAGCACATCAACTAGGAGAACCCGTGACCCACTTGGAACAGGAAGCCGCCCGACTCGCCGAGACATGGAAGAACGACCCACGCTGGGATGGGATCATCCGTGACTACGGCGCCGAAGACGTGGTTCGTCTTCGAGGCAGCATCCGCGAGCAGCACACGCTCGCCTACCGGATGGCCGAGAAGCTCTGGGAGCTCCTCCAGCACGACGACTACATCAGCGCCCTCGGGGCGTTGAGCGGGGGTCAGGCGGTGCAGATGGCCAAGGCCGGGCTCAGGTCGATCTATCTCTCCGGCTGGCAGGTCGCAGGTGACGGCAACCTATCGGGCGAGGTCTACCCGGATCAATCTCTCTATCCGGCCAACTCGGCCCCGGCGATGGTGAAGCGCATCAATAACGCCTTGCGTCGGGCCGACCAGATCCACTGGGCCGAAGGTGACACCGACACCGATTGGTTCGTGCCCATCGTCGCCGACGGTGAGGCCGGTTTCGGTGGAGCGCTGAACGTCTTCGAGCTCACCAAGAGCTTCATCGAGGCCGGCGCCGCCGGTGTCCACTACGAGGACCAGCTGGCCGCCGAGAAGAAGTGCGGGCACATGGGTGGCAAGGTCCTGGTCCCGACGAGTCAGCACATACGGACTCTGCAGTCGGCGCGTCTCGCCGCCGACGTGATGGGTGTCCCGACGATCGTCGTGGCGAGGACCGACGCCAACTCGGCGACCTTGCTCACCTCTGACATCGATGAGCGCGATCGGGAGTTCATAGTCGGCGAGCGCACGGCCGAGGGCTTCCATCAGGTCACGGGTGGCCTCGACTCCGCCATCGCACGAGGCCTGGCATATGCCCCCTATTGCGATCTGATCTGGTGTGAGACTTCCAAGCCGGACCTGGAGGAGGCCCGTCGCTTCGCCGAAGCCATCCATGCCGAGCACCCGGGCAAGATGCTGGCCTACAACTGCTCACCGTCGTTCAACTGGAGCGCCCACCTCGACGAGGGCACGATCGCCCGGTTCCAAAAGGAGCTGGGCACGATGGGGTATCGATACCAGTTCATCACCCTCGCCGGGTTCCACGCCTTGAACAACTCGATGTTCGAGTTGGCCTCCGGGTACGCCGAGAGTGGCATGGCGGCATATGTCGAGCTGCAGAACCAGGAGTTCGCCAACGAGTCCCTCGGGTACACCGCCACCAAACATCAGCGTGAGGTGGGCGCGGGCTACTTCGACCTCGTCAGCCAGGCGGTCACCGGAGGGCACTCGTCGACCCTGGCCCTCAAGGGCTCCACCGAGGAGGAGCAGTTCTAGACCGCCCGGGGCGACAAGACGTCCCGGATGCGGACCCCGAACCCGTTCTGTGTCAGTTACGGGCGGCCACGCCGCCCGTAACTGACACAGAAGCGGGATAGAGGCCGTCGTCAAGATCACGTGATCTTCCGAAAGGCGTGTGGTTGACCTTCTTACACACGGGGTACCATGCCCTTCCGGACATGCACATCCAACGGCTCCGGAGGAATAGGCCATGAAGATCGTCCACGTCGTGGGGACCGGGACCATCGGTGAGCCCTTGATCGGGCTCCTCGCCGACAACAAGAGCCATTTCGGCATCGACGAAGTGACCTTCCACAAGCGCACCCCGCTCGTCACCGAGAAGGCCAAGGTCGAAGACCTTGTCCGGAGGGGGGCCAACCTCGCCGTCGACGACAATCGCAAGGCGACCTTCGAAGAGCTCGGCCATGCCCCGAAGTACGAGACCAACGAGGCCATCGAGCGGGCGACTGTGGTGATCGACTGCACACCTGTCGGGAACGAGATGAAAGAGGAGTTCTACGAGTCGGCCAACGGACCGATCGGCTTCATGGCACAGGGCTCCGAGTACGGCTTCGGCAAGATGTACGCCCGGGGGATCAACGACGAGGCACTGATCATGAATCAGGACAAGTTCCTTCAGATCGTCAGTTGCAACACGCACAACATCGCAGTGTTGATCAAGTCCCTGGCGATGGATCCCGACGGGACCAACCATCTCGAGAACGGACGCTTCCTGTGCATGCGTCGCGCCAACGACATCTCCCAGGACACGGGTTTCATCGCCAGCCCGGTCGTGGGCGGTCATGACCACGAGAGGTTCGGCACCCACCACGCCAGGGATGCCCACGATCTGTTCACGACCCTCGACTACGACCTCAACATCTACTCGTCGGCGATCAAGCTCAACACCCAGTACATGCACTCGTTGCATTTCTCCCTGTGCCTCGATCGTGAGATCGATCTCGACGAGATCAGGGACCGTCTGGCCGCTAACACCAGAGTGGCCACGACCCACAAGAAGTCGGCCAACCAGGTGTTCTCCTTTGGACGGGACCACGGCTACTACGGGCGAATCATGAGTCAGGCGGTGGTGTCTCTCGAGACCCTCGCCGTGCGCAACGGCAACGAGATCGTCGGCTTCTCGTTCACCCCCCAAGACGGTAACCCTCTGCTCTCGACCATCGCCGCGATGCTCTGGTACCTCGACCCGGAGACGATGGACGAGCGCATAGACATCCTGCGGCGGTATCTGTTCGAAGAGATCTGACGACATGGACCAGAAGGCGTTGACTTTCGCCGAGGAGTCCATCCGAGCCGTGGGCCGTCTCGATGTCGCCACCGCCCGAACCTCGATCTCCATGGCATTCGATGTCGATCACGAGGTAGGGGCCCTCGCCGACGCCATATATCTCGCCTGCGCCCAGATCGAGGAGGAGAACCGGGTCAGCACGGCGACATGGAACATCCTCGCCGATGCCGTTGACTCGCCCCAGCTCCTCGCGGTCGTCGAGGGGTCTCGCAATTGAGCTCTAACCTGCCCCGGTGATAGTCGAAGTCGTCGCAGTGGGGACCGAGTTGCTCCTCGGTCAGATCACCAACACCAACGCCTCCCACATCGGAGCCGTGCTCGCCGATCACGGGCTGGACGCCCACTTCCAACAGGTCGTTGGAGACAACCTCGATCGAGTCGCCAGTTCGATAGAGACTGCGATGGATCGGGCCGACGCAGTGATCATCACCGGTGGCATCGGCCCCACCCGTGACGACCTCACCCGCGAGGCCCTCTCCGCCGCCACCGGCCGCGATCTGGTCTTCAGCGACGAGTACGCGGACACTTTGCGGGGTTGGTGGGCGGCCCGGGGACGGGAGATGCCAGAGTCCAACCTGCGTCAGGCGTATTACCCGGACGGCGCCGATCTGATCGTCAACCCGAAGGGGACCGCACCCGCCCTCGCGTTGGAGCACGAGGGCACGTCGATCTTCTGCATCCCCGGTGTCCCCCAGGAGATGGAGTTCCTCCTCGCCCATGTGGTGATGCCGCGAATCCTGGAACGGTCCGGTGGCCCCTCTGTGGTCGTTAGCCGTCTGATTCGGACGTGGGGCCAGAGCGAGTCGGCGGTGGGCGACCTGCTCGATGACCTCTATCAGGGCTCCACCAACCCGTCGGTGGCGTTTCTGGCCTCGGGGGGTGAGATCAAAGTGAGGGTCACCGCGAAGGCCGACGATCGCGACTCGGCGATGGCGATGATCGAGCCGGTGGCCGCCGAGGTGCGTGACCGCCTGGCCGCCTGGTACTTCGGTGACGACGATGACACCGTCCACCGGGTCCTCGCCGGTCTGCTCGCTGCGAGAGGGTGGACGATCGGCACCGCCGAGTCGATGACGGGTGGTCTGGTCGCGGCGTCGCTGGCTTCCTCCCCGGGGGCCTCCGATTATCTGAAGGGCGGTCTGGTGGCGTACGACCCGGCCCTGAAGCAGAAGTTGCTCGACGTCTCGGACATCTCGACGGTCGTCGACGTGACCACGGCACTGGAGATGGCCCAGGGAGGCCGTCGCCTCCTCGATGCCGACGTGGTGGTGGCGGTGACCGGATCGGCCGGGCCCGATCCGTTGGAGAGGCCGCCGGGAACCGTGGTCATCGCCGTGGCCACGCCCGAAGACGCCCGGGCGAGAGAGCTGAGGATGCCGGGCGATCGCGAGAGGGTGATGACCTACGGGACGACGAGCGCACTGCACCTGACACGGCTCGCCGTGTCGGGTCGCTGGTGGACTTGAGGGCGTGTCGCTAGTCGGCCGGGTCTTCCTGGCCGCGCCGCTGCCACCGGAGATCAAGCTGGCCCTCGCCGAGCGGGTCGACGAGATGGCGATTCCCGGTCGGCTGGCTCCGGTGGAGAACTGGCACATCACCCTCCGTTTCCTGGACACGATCGATCAGGTCACCTATGAGCGTTTCCTGTCCGGGCTCGACCCGATGCGTGAGACCGCATTCCCGATCGCGCTCGATGGGTTCGGGGCGTTCCCCAATGTGCGGAAGGCGACGGTGTTCTGGGCGGGCGTTGGCCAGGGGTCGATTCAGCTCGGGGTGGTGAACGAGCAGGCCGAGGAGGCCGCGCTGAGCGCCGGGATCATGCCCGAGGAGCGGCCGTTCCACCCGCATCTGACCCTGTCCCGGATTCGCCCACCGGCAGATGTCCGCTCAGTCGTTGACGAGGAGTTGCGTCTGTCGTGGCGATGTGAGCGCTTGATCGTGTACCGGAGCCATCTGGGGCGGGGCGGGCCTCGTTACGAACCCATTGACTCCATTGAGCTGATCGGGTAAATCAATGATACGAACACCTGTTCGGTCTAGGATCTCAGCGTCGAGATGATATTTCTTGTCACAGGCCCCCGATACCTTGGAGCGAGATGAGCCAGGAAGGAAGAAGCAACGTGGAACGCGACAAAGCATTGGACATGGCGGTCAGCCAGATAGAGAGACAGTTCGGCAAGGGCGCCATCATGAAGATGGGCGAGGCGGCCACCCGCAAGGTCGATGTCATCCCGACCGGGGCCCTCTCTTTGGATCTCGCTCTCGGCATCGGGGGCGTCCCCCGTGGGCGCATCGTCGAGGTCTATGGCCCGGAGAGCTCGGGCAAGACGTCTCTCGCGCTCCACATCGTCGCCGAGGCGCAACGCAACGGTGGCATCGCAGCCTTCATCGACGCCGAGCACGCACTCGACCCGATCTATGCCAAGGCCATCGGCGTCGACGTCGATGAGCTGTTGATCTCTCAGCCGGACACGGGCGAGCAAGCCTTAGAGATCGCCGACATGTTGATTCGCTCCGGGGCCCTCGACGTCCTCGTCATCGACTCGGTGGCTGCCCTGGTGCCCCGTGCCGAGATCGAGGGTGAGATGGGCGACACCCATGTCGGTCTGCAGGCCCGTCTCATGAGCCAGGCCCTCCGCAAGCTCGCCGGCACGCTCAACAAGTCCCGAACCACCGCTGTCTTCATCAACCAATTGCGGGAGAAGATCGGTGTCATGTTCGGAAGCCCCGAGACGACACCGGGGGGGCGCGCCCTCAAGTTCTACTCGTCGGTACGTCTCGACATCCGTCGCATCGAGGCGATCAAGGACGGCACCGACAATGTGGGGAACCGGGTGCGGGTCAAGGTGGCCAAGAACAAGATGGCTCCCCCGTTCCGTCTCGCCGAGTTCGACATCATGTTTGGCCAGGGCATCTCCAGGGAGGGCTCACTCCTCGACATCGCCGTCGATATGGGTGTCGCCAAGAAGAGTGGCGCCTGGTACACCTATGACGACGATCAGCTCGGACAGGGCCGAGAGAACGCCAAGCGCTTCCTGCGGGAGAATCCCGAGCTCGCCATGCAGCTGCAAGCCAAGGTGTACGAGGCGGTGGGCATGGGCGCCACAGAGGAGGAGCCGGCCGAGGTCGAAGAGACCGAAGAGGCTACCGCCGAGGAGTGACCTCCGTCACCTTGTCGTGCAGATCAACGGTGACCGTGATTTTCCGCACAACAGATCAGGCCAGGATCTCACCGGCGGCCCGCCGACCGGAGCGGACGGCACCGTCCATGTAGCCGTTCCAAGTGGTGGCAGTCTCGGTCCCGGCCCAGTGGATACGTTCGACCGGCTCGGCCAGAGCCGGCCCGTACCTGGTCCACACGCCGGCTCCGAGATGGGCTCCGTAGCAGCCCCGCGTCCATGGTTCGGCGCTCCAGTCCTGAAAGAGGATGTCGAATGGATCCGACGCACGGGGCCCGAAGTACTTGGTCAGGGTGTCGACTGCGAGACTTCTCTGCGCGTCCGGGGTCTGTGCACGCAGCCGTCGGGAGTGGTCGGCCTCGGCGAACGCGACGAGCACGCCACAAGCGGCGTCTGGCGGGGAGTTGTCGAAGACGATGCCGAACGGCTCGTCCAATGCGACCACCGAGCCGCTCAGCCCTTCCTCCCTCCAGAATGGCGTCTCGTAGCCGACATTCACCTTGATCACTGAACCGGCGGGCATCTGCTGGGTGAGGCTGTCGCGCAGCGTGGGGAGTGCAGGTTCGTAGGAGATTCGCCCGGCCAAGGTCGGGGGGATGGCCACTACGACGTCTTGCGCCGTTATGGAGCCGCCACCGTGGACGACTGACATCCCGGAAGGTGTCTGACGAATGGCAGATACCGGAGATTCGAGTCTCACCGAATCGCCGAGTTGGTCGGCCATTCGTTTCGAGATGGTCTGGGCCCCTTCGACCAGCCTTCGTTCCTGAGCGCCCTCCTCGGTGGCAGCAAGCATGGCCAGACCGTTGCCTGACCTGACGTAGAACAAGAAGTGGAGAAGAGACATCTCCACGGGCTCTGCAGCAAAGATCGCCGGCACCAACATGCCAAGAAATCGGAGCACCAGATCGTCGTCGGTCTGTTCGATGAGCCAGGACCCGAGGGTCACCGCATCGAGGTCTTCGGCACCCGGGCTCGTCCAGGGAGATGCCGGCTCTATCCGGGCTGCCATGGTCTCGATCGACTGCCAGACCCGAAACAGCTCCTCGGTCGTGTCATCCGGCAGGCCAAACCCGTCTGGGTCCTGACGCACCGCCATGCCATCGCGAAAGGTCAGATCTGCTCCGGTGACATGGGTCGGGAAGGTCTCCAGACCCAGATCTCGCGCGAGATCGGCCACCGCATCTTGGGTTGGCCCGATCCACTGGCCACCGCACTCGATGCGGATCCCGTTGCTC
>JBAPYG010000443.1:0-7319 GCA_049284615.1 Acidimicrobiia bacterium | reverse complement strand
GGCCGAACGAGATCGTGGTGCGGACTGGCGAAGGAGGACGCCGCGTCCAATTCGACAAGGCGCTCATCTCGACTGGCTCAGCTCCGAGGGTCCCCGATTGGGCTCCTGTCGACGGGAAGCGAGTGCTGACCACCCGTGACTGCTATGACCTCGAAGCAGTCCCCGAGCACATGGTGGTGATCGGGTCCGGTGTCACCGGGGTCGAGTTCACTCACATCTTCGAGGCCATGGGCTCCCAGGTGAGCCTCGTCGTGTCGCGCCAGCAGATACTCCCGTACCGCGATGCAGAAGTGGCCGCGGTGCTCGAGGAAGACTTCCTCGAACGGGGCGTCAACCTCATCATCGGAGCACGCGCCGAGTCGATATCGGTCGACGACGCCAAAGTCGCGGTCCATTGCGATGACGGACGGGTGATACGGGGCTCACACGCTCTCCTCGCAGTGGGCTCGGTGCCGTCGACGTCCGACCTGCACCTCGAGGCGGCCGGTGTCGAGTCGAATCACGGCTACATCCCGGTCGACGAGTACCAACGGACCTCCGTCCCTCACATATACGCCGCCGGCGACGTCACCGGGCAGATGCCGCTGAGCTCGGTTGCGTCGATGCAGGGCCGCAAGATCGCGCGGCATGCCCTCGATCTGCCGGTGACCCCCCTCGACTACGACAAGGTCACCGAAGCCATCTTCACCGAGCCCGAGATCGCTTCGGTGGGTCTCGCCGAGGTCGACGCCGCCGCCCAGGGTCGCAAGGTCCGGACCACGAAGGTGCCGTTCACCTCGAACGCCCGATCGGTGTTGCAGGACTTCACCCGTGGCTTCGTCAAGCTCACGTCCGACCCGGCCACCGGTGTCGTGCTCGGAGGGACGGTCGTGGGTCATCGCGCGTCGGAGTTGATCGGAATCGTGTCACTCGCAGTTCAGGCCCGGGTGACCACCCAGACCGTTGTCGAGACCCTCCTGGTCCACCCGTCGATGATCGAGGCGATCAGCGACGCCGCCGAGTAGACGACCCGGGGGGAGTGCAACCCAGGGTTCGAGTGTGGGCGTCGCCTATCGCCAGACTTCGGGCCGCGGACGTCGTATGCGCGGCGTGGAACCCTGGGTTCAAGACGGAGGGGTGCGGAGCTGCAGGAGTCTGGCCACGGTGGAAGCGACCTCGCGAGGGTGCTCGGTGACGTCTTCCCACGTGAAGCGAACGACAGACCAACCATGAACGGCCGCTTCTCGGTCCCGCACTCGATCAGATCTCATGGCCGCTCGTTGCCCATGCCACGTCTTCGAATCCCACTCGAGCGCCAGAGATGCGTGGGGATACGCGTCGTCGAACCGTCGTGTCGGGTTCCATGGCATCGGGAACTGGGGAATCGGGTCGGGCAGGCCGGCGGCGGACAACACTGCTCGCCCTTTCGACTCCAGTCTCGTTGCCTTCGGGTCTCCGGTCGACCTCATCTCGAGGAAGTCATGGGCCGAGCGACTTCCGCGCTTCCCGCGCCGCGCCAAAGAGTTGGACACTCTCTCGAACTGATCGAGCTTGACTCGTCCGTGGACGATGGCTGCTTCGGCTATCAAGTCGAATTCGGTGAACGGCAAGACCCCGGCGAGGTCGAACAACGTCCTGGCGCTTCCGGTAACCGGGATGTCACCGACACGGGTCAGATGAGAGGGCCGGAGGTCGTCACAGCGGCGCACCGTGACCCCCGGGAATCGGTGCGTCGTCCGACTCGCCACGCTCACGGTGGGTTCCAGCCTTGGCAGCCGGGGCAAATGCAGCAGGTGGGCGGCAGACTGGTGAGAGGCCACCGCATTCGGTAGCGCCAGGATCGCACCCCTGACCAGGTCTTGGTGGTCGGCCGGTGGGACGACGCGATACACCCCCGCCCCGACGACCACCACTGCATCGGACTTGACCCACCAGTCGATGCTTCCCGACGAATGCCCCATCGCCAACAGTTGGGCCCGTGTGACCAGCCCGCCCTGTCCCGCAGCCCTTTCGATGACCTCTCGTGAGATTCCCATCTCGTCTGAATACGTGCCCTCGGTTTCGATTGGAAGACTTTCGAGCCCTCGCCGGCACTTCATCCGAAGCGCGGGCTGGAGACGTCGTAGGCGTCGTGTGGAACCCTGGGTTGGGGGCCGAAGTGGACAGACTGGCGGACTCGGGGCCGGAGACGTCGTATGCGTCGTGTGGAACCCGGGGTTGGGATTGCGGGGCTGTCGCCGGCTACTTGACGATGGCGATGACCTGACCGGCGGAGACGGTGTCGCCGGGCTCGACCCTCAGATCGACCACCTCACCGTCAGCGGGTGCAGATACCTCGTTCTCCATCTTCATCGCCTCGAGGACGCATATCGACTGGCCGGCCTTGATGACCTCACCGGCCTTGACGCTCACCTTGACGATCGTGCCCTGCATCGGCGCCGTGATCACACCGTCGTTCACCGCGGCTGGGCCGGAGGCGGACAGCTTCGGCGGGCGCCGCCGAATCTGGCCACCGGCGCCGGGCTCGGGCGCCCAATAGGAGACCCTGAATCGACGTGCCCCGATCTCGACCGTGATGTCTCTCTTGGTCAGGTCCTCCTCTTCAGGGAGAGCGGGCGCCGCGGTTGGGCCGCGACCCTCGAGGGAGACGACATCCTCCATCCACTTGGTGTAATGACGGCCCTCGATGAAGTCCTCGTGATCGAGAACGGTGAGGTGCGCGGGAATCGTGGTGGAGACTCCCGACACCGTGAACTCCCGCAGGGCCCGGCGAGCCCGGCTTATGGCGGCTTCGCGGTCCGAGCCCCACACGACCAGTTTGGCCATCAGGTTGTCGTAGTACTGCGAGACGCTGGTGCCGGGGCGGATCCACGAATCGACCCGGACTCCTGGGCCTGCGGGCTCCTGCCACTCGACCACCTGTCCGGGCGTCGGGAGATAGCCCCGGTACGGGTCCTCGGCGTTGATCCGAAACTCGATGGCGTGCCCGCGCGGCTCAACCTCGGTGATGGTCAGCTTCTCGCCGGAGGCGATCCGCAACTGCCATTCCACGAGATCGATCCCGGTGACCATCTCGGTGACCGTGTGCTCCACCTGGAGCCGAGTGTTCATCTCGAGGAAGTAGAAGTCACCGGCGGAGTCGACCAGGAACTCCACGGTGCCTGCGTTGACGTATCCACACGATCGGCCTGCGTCGAGCGCTGCCTCGCCGAGGGAGCGACGCTGCTCATCGCTCAGCCCGGGGGACGGGGTCTCTTCGATCAGTTTCTGATGCCGCCTCTGCACGGAGCAGTCGCGTTCGCCGAGGAAGAGCCCGTGGTCGTATTGGTCGAAGAGGATCTGGGCCTCGACGTGGCGTGGTCTCTCCAGGTACTTCTCGACGTAGACCTCCGGGTTGCCGAAGTAGGCGTCGGCTTCTCGACGGGCGCCCTCGAACGCGTCGGACACCTCGTCTGCGGAGTGGACGACGCGAAGACCTTTGCCACCGCCGCCGTGGGCTGCCTTGATGGCGACCGGGTAGCCAAACCTCTCGCCGAGCTCGACCACCTCCTCGACCGTGGTAACCGGGTCGGTTATCCCGGGGACGGTGGGGACGCCATGCGACTCCGCGGTTCGCCGGGATGTGATCTTGTCGCCCATGGCCTCGATGGCGTCTCCCGGTGGCCCCACCCAGGTGATTCCGGCGTTGACGACGGCGCGGGCGAAGCTGGCGTTCTCGGAGAGAAACCCATATCCGGGATGGATCCCCTCGGCGCCGGACTCGTGGGCGACGCGGAGGATCGTCTCCTGGTTGAGATAGCTCTCCGCGGCGGGGGCGGACCCCACGTTCCAGGCCTCGTCGGCGATATCGACGTGAAGGGCATCGCGGTCGAGCTCGGAGAAGATGGCGATGGTTCGAATCCCCATGTCCTGGGCAGTTCGTATGACACGAACGGCGATCTCCCCACGATTGGCGACGAGGAGGCTCTTCACTGGGGGCCGTTGCCGTGCTTCTTCGGGGGAAGGCTCTCTCGTTTGGTCCGCAGCATCTCCATGGAGCGAATCAATTTGAGACGTGTCTCCCGGGGCTCGATTATCTCGTCGACCAGCCCCAGCTCGGCAGCCACGTATGGGTTGTTGAATCGCGTCTCGTAGTCAGAGATCAACTCCGTCCTCCTCGCCTCCGGGTCGTCGGACCCGGCCAACTCGCGGCGATGGATGATATTCACCGCGCCTTGGGCGCCCATGACGGCGATCTCCGCAGAGGGCCATGCGAAGACGAGGTCGGCCCTGACGCCGCGAGCATTCATCACCAAGTAGGCGCCACCGTAGGCCTTCCTGGTGATGACCGATATGCGGGGCACCGTCGCCTCACAGTATGCGTAGAGCAGTTTGGCGCCATGACGGATGATCCCTCCGTGCTCCTGGTCGACACCAGGTAGGAAGCCCGGCACGTCGACGAAGGTGATGATGGGGATGTTGAAGGCGTCGCAGAAGCGAACGAACCGGGCCGCCTTCTCCGAGGCCGAGATGTCGAGGGTCCCGGCCAAGACCGCGGGCTGATTGGCCACGATGCCGACGGTGTGGCCGTCGAGGCGGCCAAAGCCCACGAGGATGTTCTTCGCCCATTGCTCGTGCACCTCGAAGAACTCTTCGGAGTCGAGCACCGTCTCGAGGACGTCGCGCATGTCGTATGGCTGGTTGGACTCGTCGGGGATCATTGCGTCCAGGGAGTCGTCGGCACGATCGGACCGATCGGCAGGGGCGTAGTACGGCGGCATCTCCATGTTGTTCCGGGGTAGGAACGAGAGGAGATACCTCACGGCCTCCAAGGCGTCCTTGCCGCTCGGGTACACGAAATGGGTCACCCCCGACTTGGCTGCGTGCGCCGAGGCCCCACCCAACTCCTCCATCGTCACTTCCTCTCCGGTCACCGCCTTGATGACGTCGGGGCCGGTGATGAACATGTGGGAAGTCCTGTCCACCTGGAACACGAAGTCGGTCAGGGCGGGGGAGTACACGGCGCCTCCGGCACAGGGCCCCATGATCACCGAGATCTGGGGGATGACACCACTGGCGCGCACATTCCTCTCGAAGATCCGGCCATAGCCATCGAGGCTGGAGACGCCCTCCTGGATGCGTGCGCCACCGGAGTCCTTGAGACCGATGACGGGAGCGCCGGTGTCGAGCGCCATGTCCAGGATCTTGCAGATCTTGTCGGCGACCACCTTGCCGAGGCTTCCGCCAAACACGGTGAAGTCCTCCGCGAACACAAAGACCGGTCTGCCATCGATTGTCCCATGACCGGTGACGACCGCATCGCCGGGTGGCTTCTTGTCTTCGATGCCGAATCCGGCGGACTGATGCTTGACGAATTGGTCGATCTCGTTGAATGAGCCCTGATCGAGGAGGGCATCGAGCCGCTCACGCGCCGTCAGCTTCCCCGCCTCGTGCTGGCGGGCCACCGCGCGCTGGGTCCCCGAGTGGAGCGCTTCGTCCTTGAGTGTTCTGAGTTGGTCTATGCGCGCCTCGGTGCCCAAGGCTCCTCCCTATCCTCGATGTGGCGAGCCTCATTTTCTATGACTCGCCGGGAGACAAGTTGGCTACACCATATTTCCAGCTGCGCCTCGAAAGTGTCGCATCGACTCAAGATGTCGCCCGGGAGCGTTTCACCGACCTCCCTTTGCTCGTCGTCGCCGCCAGCCAAACCCAGGGTCGGGGACGGTCCGGTGTGGAGTGGGTGAATGCCGACAGATCCCTCGCCGTCTCTCTCGTCTTCGGCCACAGGCTCGACGACACCCGTCCCTATTCCCTCATGGCGGGCGTCGCGGTCATCGACTCCACGACGGGGACCGGTCTCAAATGGCCCAACGACGTGATGTCGGGCGGTCGGAAGGTCGGGGGGATCCTCGTGGAAAGCAATGAGACAACGACGGTCATCGGGCTCGGCCTCAACCTGTGGTGGCCCGACGCCCCCGAGGGAGCCGGTGCGCTCTTCGAGGAGGATCCGGGGCCAACGTGTCATCTCGAAATGGGGGCGTTGTGGGGAGCCGAGATGATCGAGTTGGTGGAGCGTGACGGATGGCCGATGGAGAGGTACGCGAGCAGTTGCGTGACCCTGGGCCAAAGAATCACCTGGGAGCCGGCCGGCTCGGGGGTCGCCGTGGACGTGGCAGCAGATGGTGCTCTGATCGTGGAGACCGATTCGGGACGGGAGCTTATCTACTCTGGCGCAGTGAGACACGTGCGCTAGCCAGGCCTCACCCGAGGTCGTCGATGCTGGGCTGGGCCAGAGTTGCCTTGAAGAACGCGACCAGACGGGCGAATGCGTCGTCGGCGGCCGACTGGTCGAAGCCGTCCCCGTCGATGTCGATGAACCCGTGCCCAACGCCCTCGTAGAGGAGCCACTGGCCATGGTCGTTGCGGCGCTGTGCTTCGTCCACCGTGGAGCCTTCGATCCACTCGTCGTCGGCGCCGTAGAGCGCCAACACGGGCACGGGTAGATGATCCAGGTAGTCCGCGACCTGGTGCTTCCGCTCTTCATCTCCGGTCAGGGGCGTGTAACAGATGGCCAACGACTGCACCCAGTCACGCGTGGCCGCGGTGATCAGCCCGAAGCGACCACCCACGTCGGTGGCCAGCATGCCGACCCGGTCTTCCACGTTCCATGTGACGTCGTCGGAGATGAGAAACTGATGTAGCTCGTCGATCACGGCCAGCGCGCGGTCGTCGGATAGGGAGGTGTACAGATCCAATCCGTTACCCGGCTCGTCGTAGAGGTCGATGGTCAGGGCCGCGAAACCTTCGCGGGCCAGACGTCGGCAGAGGTCCTTCTCGAGACTCCCCATCCCATCGAGATCGGGCAGGACGAAGATCGTCGGGACCTTGCCCGACTCGTCGGGCCGGGCGAGGTAGCCGCGGCGATGTGCGGCCCCCACCGGGATCGGTGTCGAGCCGTACATGATCGGGTATGTCCCTTCGTGGGACAGCACTGCCAAAGAGAGACCTCCGCTCCTGTGGGCGGCAGACTAATGGGTTGGGGGTCGCCGGCCATTCTCGGTTAGGGAGGGAACTGCAACTAACCTCGTGTCGTCTAACACTCCGATGCCAGACACTCCCTCCCCCTCAGGCCGTTCCGGGCTGCCCAAGTGGCTGAAGGTCATGATCATCACCGTGCTGGTGTTGGCCAATGTCGCCGTTATCGGTGTCATCTGGATCGTGCAGACCGGGAACTCGCTCTTCGCCGACGCCAAGACCGACGACGAGGTCGCCTCGGTCCTCGACCCCACCACCGACGGCGCACGTACCATCCTCGTGGTCGGATCTGATTCCCGAGCCGGTCTCGACGATCTCGACGGGTT
>JBAPYG010000442.1:0-21878 GCA_049284615.1 Acidimicrobiia bacterium | reverse complement strand
TGGCCGAGGGACGGCTCGCTATCCGGAACGGAGATCTCGAGCCTGCCGAACGGCATTTGACCGAGGCGAAGACAGCCGCACTATCGCGCGG
The DNA here is from genome assembly GCA_049284615.1 of Acidimicrobiia bacterium. Lineage (GTDB taxonomy): Bacteria > Actinomycetota > Acidimicrobiia > Spongiisociales > ZC4RG35 > JANQRA01. The sequence continues at coordinate 21,787 of JBAPYG010000442.1, read as the reverse complement.
GCAACGTCTCCATCTCATCGACATCGAGGTGGAGCTGGCTCACGTCGCAGTGGGTCGCGGAGATTCCGACGCCGCGGCGACACACACCGAATCGGCGCGCTCCGCCGTCGATTCGATAGCCGAGGGCATCGCCGACGAGACACTTCGCCTGAGCTTCACGGCCCGGGAGGAAACCCTCCTCACCGTCACCCGGTCCTGACCCCCAACCCGGAAACCGGAAGCCGTTCTGTGTCAGTTACGGGCGATGTGGCCGCCCGCAACTGACACAGAACGGTTTGGAGACGCGAGGGCGGCTCACGGCGAGCGCTCGGCGTATCGAAACGAGTCGAAGGGCCAGACGTCGGCGAGCCAACGAGTGACGGACCGCCAGACCACTGCGTCCATCTCGGCTCGGCTCGCCGTCACCCACGACTTGACATGGGCATCGGTGTCTCCCCGCTTGTCAGGGTAGATATACAGACAGCCGATCACATGATCTCCGTCGAGGATCGAATACGTGAAGGCCTCACGGTCAGCGAACTCCCGGGCATGCATCTCCAGGTCGGCCAGGTTCTCCTCGAGTGTCATGTGATGCGGCCACTCGTTCCACTCACCCGGTGTCGACCGAATGTGAGACATGCTCGACGTCCATGCGGCGTAGTCCCTCGCGTTGTGAGCCGGCTCGAGGGGCTCGAGCCGGAATCCCGGTGCCTCGAAGGTGGTCGGCGGCGCGAAGCTCGCCGGGATGAACTCGGTCATAGAGCCAGGGTAGGAGAAGGTCCTGGAGCCATGGCCCGCAATACTGGGACGATGAGGTTCCGACCTCTCCTCGCCGTGGTGACGATCGTGGTCGCTGCGTGCTCCGGCACCGGTGGCGACGCCCCTACGGGGATCCACCTGCAAGGCTCCTACAGGGACGGCTCCGGCGTCGAGATGAGGTATCTGGTGTGGCTTCCCGACGGATATGGGGACGACCGACAGGCCCTGCACCCGATGATCGTCTTCCTCCACGGCAGCGGCAGTGAGACCTACGACTCCGAGTTCGTCATCGGCATGGGTCTACCGGCCGTCCTCGCCTCGGGCGATCAGCCAGCCGACTTCGACTTCGTCGTGATCTCACCACAAGCGGCTCCGGGGTCGTCATGGGGCATGGGAGACCAGCTCGACGTCGTGGACCATCTCGTGGCCGAGGCCGCCGACACCTACCTGGTCGACCCGAAACGGGTGTACCTGACCGGGCTGAGCATGGGTGGATATGCAGCCTGGCATTTGGCGACCCGTCACCCCGACCGGTACGCAGCCATGGTCTCGGTTTCCGGCAGCGGGTATCAGCTCCAGACCTTGCCACCGGCGGACTACTCCTGCCGGCTCACTGCCGTGCCGGTCTGGGGGATCCACGGCGAGCAAGACCTCATCGCCGCCTACGACCCGGTCCACGCGCAGGTCGAGGCCTGGGAGGACCTGTGCGGCACCGGGGTCGAATGGACGTCGTACCAGGACGCGGGGCACATCGAGACCATCGAACGGGCCTATCGGGATCCGGCTCTGTACCACTGGATGACCGAACAGGCCAACAGCTAGGGGCGAAATGGCTCGCCACCGACGAGTGTCTCGGTGCCGTTGCCGTCGATGACGACCTGTCCCGCGCATCCGTCGGATGCCGCCTCTGCGTCCGCTTCGGCAACGCCGAGGACAGTGATCACCGCGGTGGCGGGCTGATCTGTCTCGATGGTGAGAAGATCGGTAGGCCCGACCAGAGAGCTGCCCAACCCGGTCAGACGCATGAAGACACGCGGGAAGGCCTGCGCCTCGGCCCTCACCGCGAAGCCGAGTTGCCCGGAAGCCAGTGGCTCATCGAGGATCACATCGCAGTCCAGGCTCAGCGTGTAGTGGTGGGGGCCCTCGGCCCACGATCCGGGCTCGTAATCGTGAGCGAAGGACACCGCCCAGAACCCGGGCTCGAGCTCGTGGGGCATTGAGGCCGGAGGAAGGTCGATCCCCTCCAGAGGGGGCAGGGAATCGGCACAGGCGCTCACGACCAGGACGGCAGCGACGAGCGCCATGACGCGAAACACCAAGGAATGGTAGGAGAGGCAGCCTCACGGCGGCGCCGGCGATGGCCGACCTGGTTGATCCCCATCCCCAATAGTGTGGTGCCATGACCCGTCTTGGCTATCAGATCCCGAACTTCACCTATCCGGACGTCGCCGACGCCGATCTGTTCGACGTGGTGGCCCGTCAGGCCAAGGAGGCCGAAGCGTCCGGGTTCGACACGGTCATGGTCATGGACCACTTCTATCAGCTTCCCGGGCTGGGGAATCCCGATGACTACATGCTCGAGTGCTACACGCTTTTGGCCGGTCTCGCCCGTGAGACCGGGAAAGTGAGGCTCGGGTCGCTGGTGACCGGTAACACCTACCGGAACCCGGCCGTCCTGGGGAAGACCATCACCGCCCTCGACATCGTGTCCGGGGGCCGCGCCCTGCTCGGGATGGGGGCCGGATGGTACGAGCTCGAGCACGACTCATTCGGGATCGAGTTCGGGACCTTCACCGATCGATTCGAGAAGCTCGAGGAGGCCCTGCAGGTGCTGCTGCCGATGCTTCGCGGCGAGCGACCCTCGCTCGACGGCAAGCACTATCAGATGACCGAGGTCATCAACCAGCCACAACCGGTCAACCCCATCCCTGTGATGATCGGTGGGTCAGGCGAGACGAAGACTCTGCGCATGGTGGCGCAGTATGCCGACGAGTCGAATCTCATCGCTCCGGCATCCGCGATACCACGCAAGCTGGAGGCACTCGACGAGCACTGCGAGCGTCTTGGGCGCGATCGCTCCGAGATCACCGTCTCCTGGCTCAAGACCGCTTGCATCGCCCCCACCATGGAACAGGCGGAGCAGGAGATAGCCGAATACCTGGGACGTCGCGGTCTCGACCTGTCGGCGATGGACGCCGACGGAAAGGCGGCCATCCTCGAACGCTTCCACTACGGCGACCCGGACACCGTCGGCGAGAAGTTCGCCGCAGACCTCGAACTGGGAGTCGACGGGTTCACGATCAACCTGCCGGCAAACGGCCATGTCCCGGGGCGGGTCACGCTGCTGGGCGAGACCCTGGCACCGCTCCTCGGGGCCTGATCGACACCACCTAGACCTCCGCCAAGGCCCGAATCGCCCGTCGACATTCCCGTCCGGAGGCGGGAAGACCGTTGGGCACGGCGTCATCGGGTTAGCTTGGAGACGCCGATGATTGATAGAGCGGCTCCGGAAGAGGGTGTGGACGCCGACGATGATCATCTCGCCATCCTGCGCCGCATGAGAACAGAAGGGCGCATCTCCGACGAGGAGTTCGACGAACTGTCCGGGAAGTCACGCCCCGGTTCGCCGAACGACGCCGCCCCGGAGAACGACGCCGCCGAGACCGATACCCGCACCACAGACACGACTGAGCGGGAGGACATCACTACCCCGTCATCGGGACCGGTCTTCAGGCTCCGCGGGAATATGACTGTCGGCTATCTCGGAGCCGTGCTCCTCGCCGCCGGCGTCCTCCTGATCGCCGGGTGGGCCGGAGTGTTGTCGTGGTGGGTGACCCTCCCGGCGCTCCTCGTGCTGGTCACGAATCTGCTCGACGGATGGCGCAGGGTGACCCTGGTCGGCGCCGTCGTCGTGACGGTCCTGCTGGTCTTCGACCTGGCAGCGTCGGCACCCTCCAGCACGCAGGTGATCCAGACTGTCCCAACGAGCCCGTCCACGGTCCCCGTGTCGGCACCGATGGGCTCGCTGGGGATCTACATGACCGACATCGTCGATGCCTGGAATCAGGTCGAAGGCACCCCGCAGATCGTGCGGGGCCTCACGCGGCAGAACGAGATCGGCGAATACGACGCCTTCATCTACCGGTTCGGGGAGTCACTTCGTCTCGCCGGGGCCTACGACCCCGAGGACGACGCCGTCTACGCGCTGCTGGTGGCAGGGCAATTCAGCGACGAGGCCACCGCCCGGCTCTACCTGCACCTCTGTTTCGTCGTGGCCCCGTACTCACAGGACTGCATCGACTCCTATCACGAGCAAGGCCTCGACGGGGGCGATCTGACCGAGTTCACCGGGGTGTCCCGGAACGTCGAGTGGATGCTCGGAGATCAGACGTGGCGGCTCGAGATCGATCAGAACGTCCTGACCATCCGTGTCTTCGGCGCCGACGCCGCCTGAGCGCCTCTCTCACCGGCCTTTCGCGGTTGTTGCGACCGTGTTAAGGGTTTGGCAAGAACTGTCCCATACGTTCCGTAATGGCCCCGAAATTCGGGAGCCCCGAAAGGAGCATCTCTTGCGCAAACTCACCATCCTCCTGGCGATCCTCGGAGCCGCCGTCCTCCTCCTCCCCGGAGCAGCCCTCGCCAAAGGCGTGTCCGGGCCGGCGATCTACGTCGACGGCGTGGCATACCGGACGGTCGGCACCCCGACCGACTTCTCGGGCACAGGTGCCCCGGCGCACAGCTTCGACACGATCTACGACATCGCCGGTCAGATGAACGTGGCGACGGCCGCCCCGGGAGACCCCGGTTACAACGGCGGTCGCTGGATGGTCCACGACCTCGAAGTCCTCGACCTCGAAGCGGCTGACACCAACGACAGCGGCGACCTCGACTCGGCTGCCGAGGTGCAAGCCGCCATCGCCAGTGGCGACGCCATCGATCACGGAGTGGTCAAGTACTTCGAATGCCCTGTGATCCCGGTGCCGGCAAGTCGACGCTGAGACTCGTGCCCACCACGCCACCGATTTCGGTGGCGTGGTGGCGCCGAACCGGGCTTTGACGTCTGCTTAACGGGAGCGACGGGATCATGACCCCATGACCCGACAACCCGGCAACCGTTGACAGCGCCCGCCCGGGGGCGTGTCGACACCATGGCACCCAGCGAATTCAACGGCCGATCGGTCCTCGTCGTCGACGACGAGGACATCGTGAGCGAGGTCGTTTCGGCCTATCTGAGTCGTGACGGGTTCGACGTCACCGTCGCCGCAGACGGGCAGACGGCTCTCGACCACCTCGTCCACAACAGGGTCGACTTGATCGTCCTCGACGTCATGCTCCCCGGCATAGACGGCCTCTCGATCCTCAAACTCGTTCGGGAACAGGGCGGCACGCCCGTCATCCTCCTCAGTGCGCGCAGTGACGAGGCCGACCGGGTGCTCGGTCTCGAGATGGGCGCCGACGACTACATGGTGAAGCCATTCTCCCCCCGTGAGCTGGCGACGAGGGCGCGGACAGTGCTGAGACGGTCCCGCCCCGTCGGGGGGTCGGTGATAGAACACGATCGTTTGACGATCGACCCGGCGAGGAGAGAGGTCCGTATCGCGGGCACGACCATCGAACTGACACCGAAGGAGTTCGACCTGCTGATGTTCCTGGCCTCATCGCCCCGGCAGGTCTTTTCCAGAGCGCAGATCCTCGACCACGTCTGGGAGTCCAGCACCGACTGGCAGGACCCGGCGACGGTGACGGTTCACATCCGACGTCTGCGACAGAAGATCGAGACCGACCCACAGACACCAAGAGCCCTGGTGACCGTCTGGGGGGTCGGGTATCGGTTCGACCCATGAGAGCGACGATCACTGCCCTCCTCTTGATCGTCATCGGCATGACGGTGTTCGAGCTGACGATGCGGCCGTCGGGGTCGGAGCGGGCCGGGGCCTTCGCCCTCTTCGGGCTAATGGCAGCCGGAATCGCCGGCGCCGCCGTGCTCCTTCCCCGATGGGCGCGACGGATGCGCTCGCTGAAGACGACAATCGTCGTGCTCGGCGCCTCGACCTTGATGATCCTGGTCTTGGCACTGATCGTCGCCGGTCGGCAGATGTTCATCTCCGAGCACGATCTCACCTTCCTCTGGGTTCTCATGGGGTATGGCGTGATCGCATCACTCGCCTTCGGGCTGACGGTCAGTGGCCCTTTGACCGAGGACCTGGCGCAGATAGGCAGCACGTCATCTGCCATCGCCCACGGCGATCTCGGCGCCCGCACGGAGGTGCGTCGCCTCGATGAGGCGGGTCGGCTGGCGCGAGATGTCGACGTCATGGCGCGCGCCCTCGAGGATGCCGAGACATCGCGGAAACAGGCGGACCGCGCCCGGCGCGAGCTGTTTGCCGCCGTCGGGCACGACCTGCGAACCCCCCTGGCCTCGATGCAGGCGGTGATCGAGGCACTCCAGGACGGGCTGGCGATCGAGCCCGACCGTTACCTGAGGACACTCGAGACCGATGTCGACGCCTTGAGCCGTCTCGTCGACGACCTGTTCCTGATGGCCCGTCTCGAGTCGGGGGACATCGAGCTCACCCCGGAGACGATCGACCTCACCGAGATAGCCGACGAGGCCATGGAGATCTTCCGACCGCTCGCCGGCGCGCGCGGGATCTCGCTCCGGTTGGAGTCGTACGACCGGGTCCTGGCCACGGGATCGACCGAGGCGGTGGCGCGCGTGGTCCGCAATCTCCTCGACAACGCGGTACGGCACTCACCGCCAGGTGGCGGTGTGGTCGTGGCGCTGGCGAACGGTGACACCGCCGGCTGCACCATCATCGACGAGGGAGCAGGGTTCACATCCGAGTTCCTGGGCGCCGCCTTCGACCGATTCAGCCGTCACGACGTCAGCCGGACGAGAGACGGTGGCGGCGCCGGTCTGGGTCTCGCCATCGCACGCAGCTATCTGACAGCCCTCGGTGGCGAGATCTCGGCCGAGCCCGGTCCTGGTGGGAGGGTTTCGTTCCGGCTGCCCGGGCCGGTGTCTCCCGGCGGGTAGCGTCCGCGACGCGCGGTGGGTCTCTCCACCAGACAGAGCGGAGGATGGCTTGAACGATGGCAATGGAGTGTTGGCGCTGGGCGTGGTCGGCATGGTGCTCTATGGTCTCACCGCCGTCCTCTACCTCGTCTCCGGTCTTGTCGTGCCCTTCCCATGGCTGATCGGCCTCTGGGTGGTCTGGCTGGTCGGCGCCTACGTCGCGGTGCTGACCTTCCGGAGACGACGACCGTTCACGCCACTACTCGCGGCCGCGGCGGTCGTCTTCTGGTGGCTCTACGTCACGGTCGGCGAGAGTCTCTTCGGCTGGACTGCCTAGACACATCAGGGCGGGGTTGTGGGAAGACGTCTCCGCCCTGACCTATCGAGGGCATAGGTGACCGTCGGTCCCTTGCCCTTGATCTCGATTGGAGGACGCTCCTCGAACCGGTAACGGTCTCCGACACTCTCTTTCACGGCCCGGGTGACCAGGATGCGATCGGCGATACCGTGGGACTCCATCCGGCTGGCCACGTTCACCGTGTCGCCCCACAGGTCGTAGATGAAGCGGTCGCGGCCGATGACACCGGCCACGACGGCACCGGTGTTGATCCCGATGCGGAGCCAAATCGGCCGGCCGTCCAAGCCCTTCCGGCTCGCGACGCCATCGAGCATCTCCAGGGCGAAATCGATCATGGCCTGGGCATGGTCGCGACGGGGAGCCGACAGACCGGATACCGCCATGTAGGAGTCCCCGATCGTCTTGATCTTCTCGATCCCATGCTTCCTGGCGAGGGCATCGAAGTCGGAGAAGATCTGGTTGAGCATGTCCACGATCTCACGAGGGTCGGCCCCCGAGGACAGCGGAGTGAATCCGACGATGTCGGCGAAGAGGACGGTGACGTTGTCGACCCGATCCGCGATCGGGGACTCCCCGGACTTGAGCCGCGCCGCTATCGAGCTGGGTAGGACGTTGAGCAGCAGGCCGTCGGCCCGGCCCCTGAATCGTTCCACCTGACGGATCAGATAGAGAGCCGATGCACCCGCCATGAGACCGAGAGACAGGAGGCTGGGCACGTTGAACGAGATGAGGACCTGGGGGTCGATCGGTGCGGCGAGCTCCCTCGAAAGTGGCTCCAAGAGCACGACCACGACCAGTGTCCCGGTGAACAACGCCAGTTGGGCCAGGGCGTACCTGGAGCCCAGGGCCAGAGCCGCACCCAGGGGAGCGAAGATCGTCCAGGGCAGGGCATAGAGACCAGAGGTCAGACCTCCGGACAACACTTGAGCGATCGCCGTGAAGATCAGCACGTCGAGGAGCAGGACGAAGGCGATGGGAACGTATGCCCGGGGTCTGACCAGGAGCGCGACGGCCCCGGCGAAGATGAAGGCTGCGGAGGCGATGTACGACCATCCGATGGAGTCGAGGCCACCCCCAAAGAGCGGCACCGCGTTGAAGAGGGTGGCAATCGATCCGATGAAGGCAACGACTACCACGAGGACCTTCTGGAATCTTCGGGTCTCACTGTCACCGTCGACCGCCACCCGGCGGTCGATCCGACGGAGCAGAGCGTCCCAACGCGTCATGATCCAGGGCTTGCCCTCGTCATGACGGTCGATGAGGACGTCGGCCAGATCACCCTCTCGGGAAACGAAGTCCGTACGAGTTCCGCTCATGTTCCGCATCCGGCTCGAGCCAATTCCACCACCCTCTATCGACCCGTCACGGTAGTAGCGATGCCATCGTCCACCCGCCTCGCCTCGGGCCGAAAGGGGCTCCGGCATCGGCTCCATGCGTGAGCCATATTTGGAACGGGGCGGCACGATCCGCCGGTACGATCACGCGCCACGATGGCCTACGACCAGCGACTAGCCGACGACATCAGGGCCCGGATCGGGTCACGCTCCGACATCACAGAGCGGGAGATGTTCGGTGGCATCGCATTCATGGTCAACGGCAACATGGCCGTCGGGGTGAGCGGTGACGAGCTGATGGTCCGCGTCGGCAAGGAAGCACACGACGAGGCCGTGGCTCGTCCCGGGGCTCATGTCTTCGACATGAGCGGACGCCCCATGCGGGGATGGCTCAAGGTGGGGGCCGACGGCATGTCTTCGGATGCCGAACTCCAGTCCTGGATCGACCAGGGCCTCGCCTACGCCGGGGCCCTGCCTCCCAAGTAGACACACCACGAGACGCCGGCGAGACAGCCGGCGCGGGTGGGCCGGAAACATCAGAGAGAGAGCACGGAATGAGGGCAACGGGTCGCTCAACGAGACCGAGAGCCGGGGACACCCTCGGTGAGAGAAGGACGCGCGCCGATGCCCCGACGCCTCGCGTCGGCGGGGTGGCCGCCGCGATCGTGATCGGGGCATTGCTGACGGCGTGCAGCGCCACGTCCAGTGACACGACCGAGCCCGCCGACACCACCCTGGCCACGCCCACCACCGCAATCGAGCCGTCGACGACTGTCGTCTCGCCCACGACCACCCTGGCCACGACGTCGACGACCGGCGGTGGTGGGGGTGTCGATGGGGCCGAGGGATCGGGTTGCACACCGGGTGAGGGGGACCTGCCAGATGGGCTCTGGTACGGCGAAGTGGCGAGCCTGACGGCGGACGAGATCGAATTCGACCTTGCATGCTGGTTCACCGGTGACGCCGCCGTCCGCGCGGCGCAGGAGGACGGCGAGGAATCCCCGCCGCCGAACGACTACTACGTCCGCAACACGAACCCGGCCACTCGTCTCGTGCCGGTCGGTGCCGGAACGACCGTCGTGTGGTTCCCTGAATTCGGCGATCCGAGCTCGGAAACGACGATCGCCTACACCGAATGGGTGGAGTCCATCGGGGAGCGGGGAGATTTCACTCCGGGGATCTGGATCGAGGTCAGCAATGGGGAAGTCACGGCCATCACCGAACAGTGGGTGCCCTGAACGTCGACGCTGCTGGATCGGCGACATCGGTGGTCACCCGGGGAAGGGCGGTAACCCTTCCTCGTCGATCCACGGCGGGAGGAGGGCCGCCAGGGCCACGTCGGTGTGGCGCTGCATCGCCGTGATCAGGTCTTCGGTGGACGCCGACCGACCTCGAAATCCCACAGCGAACCCTGCGAGGCCTTTGCGAAACGCATCGTCCCCCATCGCCACGTGCATCGCATGGATCGAGAGCGCCCCCCGCATGTAAGTCGCCCGATCGCCCCGATCGCCACGCTCGGTCACGTCACGTAAGGCTCTCGTCGTGGGCCCGAGTTGGTCGTACATCTCTCTCATGGTCGAGGTGAGGTCGTCACCCCGATCTTGCGTGGCGATCCAGGCGAGGGCGAGGTACTCGGGAATGCCTTCTCTCCACCAGGAATCGCTGCTGTCGAAGGAGCCAACACTCCCCCCGATCCACTGATGGGCCAGTTCGTGGGTGACCGTGAGACGATCGAAGACACCGAGAAAGATCTGGCCCGGTGTCGAGTTGCCACCCCGCAGAGCGCCGATCTTGGTCAGACCGAGGGTGGGGAAGGGGAACGGGCCCAAGAATGACTCCAGGAAGGGCAGGGCGGCGGCGATCTCATCGTCGGTGGCCTGCTCACTCGGTGCGATCGAGTCTCTCGGCCAGGAGATCGTCAAAGTGGGCCACGTGAGGCCATCGGCCCGCCGATTTTCGAACACGCCGATCGCCAGTCCCACTTCCGACACCGGTATCGGCGTTTCCCAGATGATCGGGTCGGTGTCTCCAGGGGTGCCGCTAACGATTCCGGAGAGCCCGCCGTCGGCCTCGATCCTCACCGTGAAGACTGCCGGGTCCCTTGGTGTGTCATTTACCGGTATCCACGAGGCCGTGTCACCGGGCACGACGGCAACCGTGTAGACGAGCTCCCCATCCTCCAGCCAGCCCGTACGAGACTCTGTCTGCTCCGGCGACCCGCCTAGGACGATCTCGACCTCGAACTCGTCTCCAGCCAGGAGATCCGTCTCGAGCTGAATCTTGGGTGGCTCGTAATCGAAGGAAGCGTCCTCGCCGTTCAACCGGATGCTCAGGGGAGCAGGGCCTGTGTAGTCGAGCGACACCGAGCCCTTGTCTTGGAGTGCGGTGGCGGTGATGCGGTCGGTCCCCGACAGCGTCCCCGTCGTCGGGTCGAAGCGGAGGCCCCAGTCGTATCGCGAGACGTCGTAGCCGGGATTGCCCGCCCACGGCACCACGGGATCACCGAGACCCACCGCCGAGCCGAAGTCGGTCTCCATCGTTGTGGTGTCGGGTAGGGCGTCTGTTCCAGTCCTCGGCGCCGCGCAAGACGCTGCGAACAGAGACGCGGCCATCATGGACGTGAGCACGCCCTGTCTCCGTATCCGGCGAATGGATCTACTCACCATGCCCCAATCCGGACCGGGCGCATCGAGCCCATGATTTCCGATCCTACGCGGGGCGGATCAGACGTCGGATGCGTTGGATCCTCCCTCTATGGCTTCGACGATGATGTTCGCCAGCTCCTCGGGCCGGGTGAACTGGGGCCAGTGACCGGTGGGGAGGTCGACGTAGGTCACGTCGCTGACCTTGGACAGCTCCAAGACCGGGCCCATGCCCTGGTCCATCCACCCTCTCAACATGTCGGCGGTGAATTCGGGGCACACCATCGTGACCGGCACCTCGTAGCGTCGCTCATCGGCGAGACGCTGTGGGTCGGTGAGGGCGCGCTCCGGTGAGGGGATGGCCCGTTGGCGGAAATCGGAGAGCCCGGCCTCGTCGAGGTCGACAAGGTCGGCTTCGTCCATCTCGGACCATGCGGGGAGCGGAATCTGGCCGTCCTGCGCCTCGAAACCCGTCATGGAGTCGCCGTCCCCACCGGGGAAGCCTCCGATGTAGATGGCCCGGGCGACCCGGTCTGGCCTGGCATCGATCGCGGCATGAGCGATGTCGGCGCCCGCAGAGTGGCCCACCACGACCACCGGGCCTTCGATCGCATCGATGAGCGCAACCACCGCTGCGACCTGATCGCCACGGGTGACGGTCGACCGGTCCGCATCGCGTGACTCCAGACCCGGCAATGTCACCGGATGGGGCCGATGGCCGGCTTCCTCCAGCCGGGGGGTGACACGCTCCCAGGACGACCCGTCGAGCCAGAGACCGGGTATCAATATCACTTCCATTATCTTCCTATCTGCTTTCGCCGGGAGTTACCCCGACGCGGTCGGGTTCGAACCCTCACTGCGCCCGCTCCGCCCGATCCAACACATCCTCGTGGTCCCCGCTCAAGTCGGCGGTGAGGAATTCCACGCTCTCCGGCAAGGCCAGATGGAGATCGGACTCGGTGTGGACCTGAAGATGGAGATCGCGGCCTTCGAGACCGAGGACGTGGCCCCCGGTGTCCCGTTCGGCCGAGATGAAGTGGAAGTGATAGCCGGTGACACTCACCGACTTGGCGAACTCAGGCGCCCAGAAGCCAACGATCGTCCCGCGGACGTCGACGACCTCGAACTCGCTCTGATGACTGGTGGCCTCCACCAGTCCCTCACCCGGTCGCGCCGCGCAGATGGCCCGCATCGCCAGGACATCGAACACTCCGTCGACCCTGATACCCACGAACAGGTTCTCCGAGGGTCGCAGACGATCGAGCTGGGCGACGAGTGATTCCAGGGACACCGCATGGACGTCGGCGTCGAGGTCTGCCGAGAACCGGGTCACCAAGGCGAAAGGAGTCGCCCGGTCGTCTGCGGCGATGGTTGTGAGCCCACCCGCGGTGACCCGGAAACACTCACCTTCGACCATGATCATCTCACCGTCCAGCCCGGCGAATGTCCCCAGACCGAAGTCACCGTGCCTCTTGAGATCCGCAACGGTGGTGACGCCACCGAACACCCCCTCGACCAGGGCATTCGAGGTCGAGACCTGGAACAACGAGTGCCGCTCCAGTAGCAGGGCCTCCGACAACAGTGTGTCGACGACGTCAGAGAGCGTCGACCCGGACCGCTCGACTCTCTCGGTCAAGGCCCGCCTAACGCTCCCGGACACTTCACACTCGATACGTGGCGTCATGTCGGGACGCTACCGCCCGTGGCTCGTGACACCACCCATCTAGAGTCGGTCTCGAATTCCCAGGAGGACACCATGGCCGCCAAGCAAAGAATCAGCTACGTATCACTCGACGACATGACACCCGAGATGCGGGCGGAGATGGAGCGATGCGCCCGCGAGGGAACTCCCCGCCCCGAAAGCTCGGCCATCCGGGCCCACGTGCCCAACGCCTTTTGGTTCTTCGCCAACGGTTGGAGAGACCTGTTCCGGGAGGGTGTGCTCGACCACGACATCAAGGAACTGTGCCGTGTCTATGTCTCACGCTCGGTGAAGTGCGAATACTGCGGGAACCAGCGCTCCGAGCAAGGCCGGGAGATGGGGCTCACCGAAGGGAAGTACGACGATCTGCTCAACTTCGAGTCCTCGACGGCTTACGACGACCGACAGAAGGCCGCTCTCGCCTACGCCGAGGCGATCACCTGGCACCTCGATGCAGGTGACGACCTCTGGGATCGTCTCCATGAGCATTTCACGGAGGCGCAGCTAGTCGAGCTCGGTTGTTTCATCGGTCTGACGATGGGCCAGCAGAGCTGGCTCCGGCTCCTCAATATCGAGCACCACGAGGTCATGGCAGGCACAGATGCCTCCATGGCTCCCGGGTTCGAGGATGCCGAGTCGCTGGCGACCTCCAAGTCCTCTGTCGACTATTGGGCAAGAGTCTGACCTTCCGGGACATCCGGGGCGGGGCCGGCTGAGGGGTCAGGCCGGGCGCAGAAAAGTCAACTCGGCAGGCACGTTGGCCTCGGCGATCCAGTCGTCGACCTGGTCGCGACTGTGATGCTGCATGAGATGCTCGTTGGCCCGAAGCTCCAGCGCCGGCCTCGACTCGTCCTCATCCTGGTGGGTGCACCCCGGCACGACATGGTCACATACAAAACGGTACAAAGACATCACCTCTCTCGGCAGGAGTATCGCACAGGCCTCACAGGCCACAGTCCCCGGCCGCCACAGCTTCCTCATCCCCACCGAACCGATGACGCTCGAAAGCGGCGACTGCGGCTATCTCCCGCTCGCTCAGCGTCTTGCCGAACTCGGGCATCACCGACGTGATCTCCTTGTCGGTATCTCCATAGGTCGGGCCTCTCTCGTCCCGGTATCGATCAGAGCCCAACGTGATCCATTCGATCTGGTCGGCGCACGTGGCGAAGGTCTCCAGAACGTCGGTGAGGGCGGGGGCCGAACCGCCGTCACCGTTGCCGCCATGACAGGTGGCGCATATCGACGAATAGACCTCGTGACCTGCTTCCAGCTCCGGAGTCAAAGGAGCGTCGGCCCCAGGCGCGCACGAGCACAGGATGGCGAGCATCCCGATCGCGACATGTCGGAGCCTCACACCGGTGCAGTGGCCCTCGTCGACCCCAGGTGCCTGAAAAACACGAAGATCCCGTAGATCAGCGCCAGCCCCATCAGCGGCGCCCCTATCCGCTTGAGGACCGTCACGTCGAGCACCAATCCGAGAAGGAAGAGCACGACGCCACCATTGACCGCCCAGATCAGCGCCCCACTGGGCTCCCCGTCACCGGAACGGGCCACCAGGGCAAAGAGGGCGTTCGTCATCACTCCGATGAACATTGCGTGGTCGAAGGCGAGGAGAACGCCCACCGGGCCCTCTCCCGTCTCGGGGTCGAGCTCCCCGGAGACGAACAGCTGGACCACATAGACGAGCAGACCTATCCCGACCAGGAGGAAGATGGCCGACACCCGGGCAAAGTTCGCGGTCCCCTGCCCCGACCACGCCGACGGCTCGAGCTGGGCCCGCATGTGAACGGTGTACGTGACTATGGCGACGACCTCGAGGGCCGTGGCCACCTGGACGAGGGCTTCGATGTCGAGGATGAACGAGAGATTGGCCGCGATTCCCCCGAGGAACAGGGCCCACATCACGAATCTACCGGCCCGGGTCTGGGGACCGCCGAGGAGCCAGTGGACGATGGCCGCCCCCGCTAGCACCAGATAGCCGATGAGCATCGCCGGAGGGTGGGCCCCGGCGAGCGAGGACGCGGTCTCCGAGCTCAGACCCGGGATCGAGCCATTGGCGATGAACAGACCCAGGAGGACGCCGAGAATCGCTCCGATGGTCAGCGAGATCATCGCGAGGAGAACACCGAGCTGACCGGTCGTCTTCTGCGACACCCGATACCGGCCCCATACCCAGACCAGGACCCAGACGATGGTGATGAGCATCAGTGTCCCCGCGATCGGTCGGAAGATGCCGGTCCCGGTGGCGAAGGCGACGACGTAGAGCACGGTGGCCGCCACCGCCGACAGGGCCACGCCCTGCGCCGACGAGGCGCCGTCGGGCCCGTCCTCGAACATCAGCATCGCCGCGCCGAAAACTGCCAGCGTGATCCAACCCAGAGTCCCCGAATGCACGTGCGTCAGCAGCATGTTGTTCGACGGCTCCCAGACATCGAGGCCGTTGAGTATCCCAATGACGATCGTCACGAGGAATATGCCCAAAGCCGCCCGGAACAGGAGCTTGGCGCTCGAATCGACACCACCCACAACAGCCTCCTCATCTGATGCAAACGGAGGAACAGTACATCGCGGCATCGGCCCCCAACCCTCATATCTACCTCTTTTTCGCCGGTGCCGGCATCGGGCAGGTTTCGGTCTGAGGGGGCGGGGTAAGTAGGTCGCTCAGAACCAAGAGAATCACATGAACACACAGACCTACCCCATTGAAGGACCCGATACCCCCCGATACGGGAAGACGCTGAGACGTGTCATCCGGCAATTGGGAAGACTCGCCAACGAGATGTCGGAGGGCGGGCTGAAAGACGAAGCGGGCAGCCTCGAGACCGCGATCGCCGATCTCGAATGGCAGAAGTCACAGCTCACGTTTGCGGGGCCTGGCAACTAGGGCGCCCAATCATCTCAGTCATGTCGACGATTCAACGAAGCGGACGCGCGCGTCGTCGCTCTCCAAATCCGTTTCCGAGCTCGTGAACCTCATCCTCTTCTTCTGTCTCTACTGGATGGGCATCGCCGGGCCGGTCGATGTCTCCGTGCCTGCCGGTGAAGTCGTGATAGAGGAGGTGGTCGACCCTGTGCAGAGATGGCGTCCACTCGTGGCCGACTACTTCCCTCCCGACGAGATCGGGACCGCGCTGTGCATCATCGATCGAGAGTCGGGTGGTGACCCGGATGCCGACAACCCCAGATCGACGGCATCGGGGCTATTCCAGATACTCGGCTCGCTCTGGGCACCGCGGTTCGACGTCAGCACCGCCGACCTCTACGAGCCATTGACGAACATCCGCCTCGCCCGGGAGATCTGGGAGCTACAGGGCTGGTCGGCATGGTCGCCATATCAGCGGGGAGCCTGTCACTGACCTGATCGGCCCCCGATAGGGAGATGCATCGTGAACCTCGCCCCTCCCCCCGGAGCCTCTCCCAGCTCTAGGGAACCACGGTGCGCAGCTGCGAGGTCGCGGGAGATCGAGAGCCCCAAACCCGCACCACTCGAATCGGTGGCCCGGACGAAACGATCGAAGATCTCCTCACCCCGCGAAGGGTCGATCCCGGGGCCGGTGTCGTCGACGTCGATGCGAACCATCCTCCGCTGGTCGACGACCCCAATCGAAATCGAGAGCCGGCCGCCGTCCGGCATCTGGTCGAGAGCGTTGGAGACGAGGTTGGAGAGCACCTGATGGATGCGATGTGAATCGACCGTCACTTCTGGTGTCCCGGCCGCGTCTTCGAGGGTCACCGACACATGCTGGTTCTCCGAGCGACGGGCGAACGATGCAAGGACGTCGGCCGCCAGATCGCCGAGATCGGTGGGAGCGGTCTCCAGCTCCAGACTCCCGGCTTCGGCGAGGGCGAGCACCCTCAGGTCTTCGAGGAGACGGTCCATCAACTCGACTTCGTCGACCACGTTGGACAGGCTGTCGGCGGGGTGGACACCATCGAGGACCGCCTCGATCTCACCTCTGATGACGGTCATCGGCGTCCGCAGTTCGTGACCGATGTCGGCGAGCAGACGCCGCCGACGCTCGTCATCGGCCTCGAGACGCTCGGCCATGCGATTGAACGCCGCGGACACCGCGGCGAACGGGCCGGGGCGACTCACCTGGAGACGAACACCGGTCTCCCCCTCTCCCACCCTCGTCGTGGCGTCGATGAGCTCGCCCACCGGCGCGAAGGCGCGCCCGAACATCACTCGTGCCAGGAGGGCGAACCCGACGATGCCGGCGAGTGTGAGCCCGACCACCACCCACCGCCCGGCCCCGGTCAGTGCGATGAGACCGGTGGCCACGACGGCACCGACGACACCACCGACCAGCACCAGGAACAGCACGAACCAGATGACGCGACGGAACATTGGTCGGCCCGGCCCCCATCCCCCAGGTGGCCGTGGCCCACCCCAGTCGGGCCGACCCCATGGCCCGCCTCCGGATCGATGGTCAGGCATCGGCGAACCGATAGCCGATGCCATGAACCGTCTCGAGGTAGCGGGGGTGACGGGGGTCGGGCTCCAACTTCTTGCGAATGTTCTTGACGTGAGCGTCGATCGACCGCTCATACGACTCGAACGACACACCGCGGACGGCGTCGAGCATCTGACCCCTCGTGAAGACCTGGCCCGCACGAGCAGCGAGCAGTCGAAGGATCTCGAACTCGGTAGCCGTGAGCTCGATCCCCTCGCCCGCCCTCTCGACACGTCGTCTCGGGACGTCTATCGCCAGGTCCTTGACGCGTATCACCTCCGATGTCACCTGACCGGTGGTACGGCGAAGGACAGCCTTGACGCGAGCGACCAGCTCTCTGGGGCTGAACGGCTTGGCGATGTAGTCGTCTGCCCCGAGTTCGAGACCTATGACCCTGTCGGTCTCCTCGCCTCTGGCCGTGAGCATGATGATGGGGGTGGGTGCCGAGGCCCGTATCGACCGGGTCACGTCGTAACCGTCCATCCCGGGCAGGCCGATGTCGAGTATCACCAGGTCGGGTCGCTCACTGCGAGCAACGGCCACCGCCGACTTGCCGTCGGGTGCGGTCAGGACGTCGAAGCCCGCCTCGACGAGATAGTCCTCGACGAGACGGGCGATCTTCAACTCGTCCTCGACGACGAGGACACGGGGCGTGCCGACCATTCTGTCGGCACACTATGCGGTGTCGTCGGGATCGCCCCGATACCCCCGCGTGCGGTCGCCGGAATGTGCCGCTCGATGCCAGTCCTCGAGCCTCTCCTCGACCCCGTCGCCACGCCAGCCACGAGGGCCTCCCCTGCCCCACATGAACATGCGGCCGACAAAGCCGAACAGGAACAACAAGAAGATGAAGCCGAAGAAGATGCCGAACCCGGGATAGAAGGGGGGACCGCCGCGGACGACCACCTCCGACGCAGTCTGCGCCAGACCGTTGCTGTAGCCCGCGTGATACAGGCCGTAACCGGCGACTCCGAGGCCTCCGGCGACGAGCACACCCAGTAATGCGGCTCCCCAAGCACTTGGTTTCATGTCTCTACTCCTTTCACATCAGAGACTCGAGACCAGACTGGGGTTCAGATGTGGAGAACGTGTGAATGCGGTGTGGAGAAGTCTGGGCCCGGTCCTAACCTCTGTTGCGAATGACGATCTCACTGATCGGCCTCGTACTGACCATCGTGACCACGATGCTCGCTCCCGGAGGAACCTTCGTGGATGACGATGGCAGCGTCCACGAGGGATCGATAGAGGCTATCGCCGCAGCGGGCATCACCAAGGGCTGCAACCCTCCCACCAACAGCCGATTCTGCCCCGGTGACCAGGTCACCCGTGGCCAGATGGCGGCCTTCATCTCACGGGCCCTCGGGCTCGAGGAGATCGACCGCGACTACTTCAACGACGACCAAGGGCATCTCTTCTCGACCGAGATCAACCGGCTGGCCACGGCGGGGATCACCCTGGGCTGCAACCCTCCCGACAACGACGAGTTCTGCCCCGATCGCCCGATGAGCCGCGGCCCCATGGCGGCCATGCTGGTCAGGGCCTTCGAGTACCCGGAGGCGACCAATGACTTCTTCGAAGACGATGCGCAGAGCACCTTCGAGGGTGAGATCAATCGTCTCGCCGCCGCTGCGGTGACCCTCGGCTGTGATCCGCCCATCAACACGAGGTTCTGCCCCGACGACCCCGTGACCCGTGAGCAGATGGCGACGTTCTTGACCAGGGCCCTCGGCCTCGAGTCGGTGAGGCCACCCCCTCGGCTCGACAAAGTCGTCGCCATCTCCTCGCGGGAGAGCTGGGGGGCGCGCGCGGCCGACGAGTCCCGACTCATCCCCCACACGGTCACGCGTCTCACCGTCCATCATGCCGGCACACAGGCCGGGACGAATGGCCCACCCCAGTTTCGTGGATGGCAGAACTTCCACATCGACGGGAGGGGCTGGCCTGACATCGCCTATCACCTGATGATCGGCATCGACGGGACCGTGTACGAGGGCCGTGATCCGGCCTATCGCGGAGACACCGGCACCACCTACGACACGACGGGGCACTTCCTGATCGTGGTGGAAGGCAATTTCAACGATGAACGGCCCACCCAGGCCCAGCTCGAGACTCTGACTGCGGTGCTCGCCGGCGCCAGCGCCCACTTCGGCGTCTCCCCATCGACCATCAGCGGTCATCGTGACCACGCCGCCACGAGTTGCCCTGGCACCAACCTCGCATCGATCATCGACTCAGGCGAGCTTCGTCGAGCGGTGGAGGGGCTCATCGCGTCGGGCGGGGCACGTCTCGTCTGGCCGTGAGCCCGTCGGGTGGCAATCGGCGCCGCCACACCGCCGAACGGGCCGTCTCGATCCCTTGGCCACCCTTTACGCTCACGTCGTGACCGCACCGCCCGACTACGAGCCGACGGCGTTTTCCCCCTTCGCCGTGACCGCCGACGTGGTCGTCTTCACGTACCGGCAGGCCCGGCTCTGGACGCTTCTGGTCCAACGCGCCCACGACCCCTACCGAGGGCTATGGGCCTTCCCGGGTGGGTTCGTCGAGGTCGACGAGGATCTGAGGGCAGCGGCTATCCGGGAGCTCGACGAAGAGACGGGTGTTCGTGTCCCGGGATTGGAGCAGCTCGGCGCCTACGGGGCCCCGGGCCGCGACCCCAGGATGCGGGTGGTGACCGTTGTCTTCTGGACGGTGGTCGCGAGTCTCGCGCCACCGCATGCCGCGAGCGATGCCGCGGCGACCCGGCTGTGGCCGGTAGAGGATCTGCTCGACGACCCCTCGCCGCTGGCCTTCGACCATCATCAGATCCTCACCGATGCCGTGGCTGCCCTCGAGGCCGGACGATGACCGAAACGTCATTGAGCGTCTCTGAGGTCCTCGAGCGTGCCCAGCAGGCGATCGTCGTCGAGTTCCCCGCTCCGATTTGGGTGCGGGGCGAGGTGACCGGGATGCGCCGAACCAACCGCGGGGCTGTCTTCTTTCGTCTCGCCGACCCCGACGTGCCCGCCACGTCTCTCGACGTTGCCGCCCGTGGTCGCGTGATGATGGAGGTGGACAGGGCTCTCGAAGAGGCCGGGCTGGGGTCACTCGGAGATGGGGTCACCGTCAGGCTTCGGGGCACGGTCGGTGTCGACACCCGCAGCTCGGTCCTTCGTCTCTCACTCCTCGAAGTAGACCCAACGTTCACCGTCGGCCGGCTCGCCATGGACCGGGCCGATCTGCTGCGCCGGATGACGGCGGACGGCTCACTGACAGCCAACGGCCGGCTCCTCCTTCCGCTCGTGCCACTGGAGGTTGGTCTCGTGACGAGTCGTGGCTCGGCCGCCCACGCCGATTTCATCGACCAGCTACGACGCTCCGGATACCGATTCAGGGTACGTACCGCCCACACGGCGGTGCAGGGCGAGTCCGCCGCCGACTCGATAGCCCTCGCCATCCGCCGGCTCTCCGCCGAGCCGATCGACGTCGTAGCCGTGGTCAGAGGGGGCGGATCGGCCCTCGACCTCTCGGTGTTCGACAATGAGGCGGTGGCCAGGGCGGTGGCGGAGGCTCCTGTCCCGGTGATCACCGGGATCGGCCACGACATCGATCGCACGGTCAGCGACGAGGCGGCCTCCGTGGCCGTCAAGACCCCGAGTGCGGCAGGTGAGTGGTTGGTCGCCCGGGTCGGGGACTATGCCGGCCGCATCGACATCGCACGACACGCGATCCGATCCGAGGCCACCTCGGCTCTGCGGAGACACCGCCAGCTACTCCGCGGCGTCGTCGCCGACATCGCGGGGAGCAGGGCGACACTCCGCCGCCAGCATGACGTCCTCGACCGACTCCGCGGCGAGATCTCCCACGCCGGCCGCGCCACCCTGGAGCGCAGAAGGGCCGTGCTGGCCGCTCTCGAGGAGTGGTTCTCCGCTATCGACGTCGAGACCACTCTGCGTCGGGGATTTGCCATCGTCACGGCGATCGACGGGTCGACGGTGATTCGATCGGTCTCTCAGGTGTCGCCGGGCGATCGCCTCGATGTGCGTCTCGGTGACGGTACGGTCCGGGTGATGGTGGCTGAGCAATGAGCACCGACGACCTCACCTATGGCCAGGCCCTCGAGGAGCTGCGCGCCATCCATGCCCGTCTCCGGGTCGACGAGGTAGACGTCGACAACCTGCTCGCCGATGTCGCCCGCGCTTCGGAACTGCTCGAATTCTGTCAGAAGAGGATCACGGCCGTGGGGGAACAACTCGAACAGGTGCTCGACGACTTCGACCGGCCGTCCGGCTAGCCGCGGGTTGCCCGGGCCGGCTGCGGCATGGGAGCCTTCGACACGACGTCGAGAAGACGGGTGTTGAGGACCTTGAACTCCTCCGTGGCCAGCTCACCCGAGTTGTGACGGCGGTTCGACTCCTGGAGGAGGGAGATCCACTCGGTCGTGAGGTCTCGACTCGCGGGCGAGCCGGAACCGAATGCAGTCTCGATGACCTCGACACGGTGCTCCAGATCGACATTTCCCGGCTGTCTCTGCTCGCCGTCCTGCCAATCCTTGTAGGGCTCACCC
>JBAPYG010000441.1:0-6864 GCA_049284615.1 Acidimicrobiia bacterium | reverse complement strand
ACCCCTATCCGTGCCTGCGTAAACAGAACGCGAAAATTCTGGCTGCGACATGATGACGCGACCCGAGGGTCAGCCCATCGCAGGGTGGTCGCGGGACCGACTCCGCTCGTTGCTCGAAGCGGTGGTCGGTATCGATGGGCCGTCCCAATACTCTCGAACACCGGACCCCCCGGCCAATGGGTCGACCCTCGATTTGCCGAAGACGGCGAAGGAGTGAAACTCTGTGTGAACTCATCTCCTGTTATCCGATCCTTGCCAGGTACCAGGGGAAACAATGATCGGGAGACACCCCTCGTCCTCCCGATCTCATGCAAAGGACAATCGGAGAAGAAGACGATGAACGCAGTCGAAGCACACGATGTCGTCAAGACGTTCGGGGATGTCGTTGCCCTGGACGGGATCAGTGTCACCTTCGAGCAAGGCATCGTGTATGGGTTCCTCGGCCCGAACGGAGCCGGGAAGACGACTCTCATCAGGGTCCTGACCACACTGCTCAAGCCCGATTCCGGATCTGCGGTGGTTGCCGGCGTCGACGCCATCCACGATCCCGTGAGTGTGCGCTACAAGATCGGGCTCGCCGGCCAATTCGCAGCGGTCGACGATTTCCTCACCGGTCGGGAGAACGTCGAGATGGTGGGCCGGCTCTACAACCTGCCCCGCAGCGAGGCGGCGAAGCGGGCCGACGAGGTTCTCGAGCGGATCAATCTCGCCGATTCTGCCGATCGTCTCGTTCGCACGTACTCCGGCGGGATGCGACGTCGTCTCGACCTGGCTGCGTCCATCGTCGGCAGACCCGAGGTCCTGTTCCTCGACGAGCCGACCACCGGTGTCGACCCTGGCAGCCGGCTCGACCTGTGGGACATGATCGAAGAGCTTGTCGGGGAGGGCACCACCTTGCTGCTCACGACGCAGTACCTGGAGGAGGCCGATCGCCTCGCCGACCGGATCGGTGTGATCGACCATGGCAAGATGATCGACGAGGGCACGTCCGACGAGCTCAAGGATCGGCTGGGCGGCAACGTAGTCGAAGTGCACGTCGCGGCCGATGACAGGGCGGAGGCGGCGGCAGCCCTGACGACGGTGGCAGGAGGCGAGCTGCGGACGGAGGGTCAAGCATTTCTCATCCCCGCCATCCAGGGGTCGGGCACACTCACAGCTGCCGTCCGCGCTCTCGACGACGCTGGTGTCAGCCCGCAAGACATCGGTTTGCGACGTCCCACCCTGGACGATGTCTTCCTGGCGCTCACCGGGCACACCACCGTTGATGAGGATGTCGAGCCGGTCGATTACGAGCAATGGAGCCCAAGGTGACGACCACCACCGCCACGAGGCGGCGGGTTGGCCTCTCCGACGCCTTCACCCACACCGCCATCATCACCCGGCGCAACACCATGCGGGTCGTCCGCCTCCCCCAGTTACTGGTGTTTTCGACGATCCAGCCCGTGATGTTCTTGCTCCTGTTCAACTATGTCTTCGGAGGGGCGATCTCCTTGGGCACCGCACCCGGCTCCGAGGGCAATTACATCAATTGGCTCCTGCCGGGGATCCTGGTCCAAACGGTGATCTTCGGAGCGACGGCGACGGCGCTGGGACTGACCGAGGACCTCGGCGCGGGTGTGATCGACCGATTCCGCTCGTTGCCGATGGCGCGCTCGGCGGTACTAGCGGGGAGAACGACTGCCGATCTGGTGCGGAACATCTTCGTCAACACCCTGATGCTGATCGTCGGGTTCCTCATGGGATGGCGCTTCGAGCAGGGATTCCTCAACATGATGATCGGAGTGGGGATCGCCTTGCTCTTCGGCTATGCATTCTCGTGGGTGTTTGCGACCATCGGTCTCGCCGTGAAGACGCCAGAAGCAGCCCAGACGGCCGGCTTCCTCCCCATCTTCCCACTGGTCTTTGCCTCGTCGGTCTTCGTGCCGGTGGCGACCATGCCGGACTGGCTTCAGGCGTTCGCGGCGAATCAACCAGTCTCCGTTGTCGCCAACACGGTCCGCTCGCTCATGGTGCCCGAGGAGGTGCTCACCATTCTCGACCTCGATAGAGGGGCATTGATAATGAAGTCAATGGCGTGGATCGTCGGGATAATCGCCGTCTTCGCCCCCTTGGCGGTGCGCCAGTACCGGCGGTCGGTGGGCTGACCCGACCGGGTCGATGCGTCTGACACCACTCCGACAGGCATCGGTTAACTTTGGATCGTTCGTTCAACACCAGGGGAGAAATTGGCTCGGGACTTCTACGGGCAGCTGGACGTGCCGACTACGGCAAGTCAGAGTCAGGTACTCGCCGCGTACCTGGACCGGGTCCGGCGATCGAAGCCCGGCATCGCGGTCAAGAGTGACCATCACAAGGTTCGCGAGCTGAACGTCGCCTACACGGTGCTCTCGGATCCGGGAGACCGTGAGAAATACGATCGCCTCCGGGCCGGTGAGTCATGCCCATGGTGCGGGCAACGGGTGTCCGCCCACGATGTGGAGCATCACGTCACAGGTCATACCGCCGAGGGAGCACGGGACGGCTGTTTCGTCTGTGGGCGATTGCCCGCCCATGAGTTCACGTATCGAGCCATCGACGGGATCGTCGTCTGGTGGAAGACACACGAGGTCGACGCCCATCTGTGCAGGACCTGCTCCACCGGTGTGTTTCGGGCCATGCAGGCCCGGACACTGGCCAGGGGGCCCTGGGGTGTGCCGTCCTTGATTGCCACCCCGTTTCTCCTCATCCGGAACTGGCTGACCCACCGCAAGACGTCTTCCATGAAGGAACCGCAACCGAACGATCCGGCTTACGATCGTGGCCCCGGCCTGGGGCGGGCGCTGTCGGCGAGGGCAGCCGTATGGGTTTCCGTCCTCGCCCTCTCCGCCATCCTGGTCATAGTCGCCCAGGCCGTGTTGCCGGCCGGCCAGACACCTACGGGATTGGAGGGGGATAGCCCCGCTTCGACGGCGGCGGTTTCCGACGGTCCCTGGGTCTCGGGCGACTGTGCCCGCATGGACATGGCGGCCCGCCCTCAGCCGACACCGTGTGACGGCAACCAATTCGCCACGGTGGTCGCCATCGTCCCCAGCGCTTCCGACTGCCCGGACAGCTCCGATTGGTCGGTGCCCAGCGGAGACCAGGTGGCCTGTTTCCAAGAGACCTAGCGGCAGTTGCGGGTCCTCGTTGGGCCCAAACGAGAGAACGCCCGATCGATCAACCCGTGTGGATGGTCGGTGGGGCGTTCTCTTCGAGGGGGACCGTTACCAACGCAACCTCCCCGGGGATGCTGACACCCGCTCAACCTCGTTTTCGAGCGTAGATCGCATTTGCCCGGGTTCGAGAATCGTTCCAGAGATGACTTTTCGCGATTCGTGGCTTTTGCGCCGGTCGGGGTCGCGCACCCAGAGCGACGTAGTGTCGGGCCATCGCTCCTACCGAGATTGCCGGCCATGCTTCCTCATGGCGTGATCTGTGGCGTTCTCGGGACTGTCGACGACACGACGACGGAAGGCTTGTTCAGCTCGATCCCCAACGGTCGCACCTTCGACCTCGCTGTGGGTCTGTCGATTTGTGCCAATCAGCCCGTGACGCAGACGTCGACGGCCTCTACTGCGAGGCGACCTCGCCCGACTTCACGATGTCTGTCTACCAGCACGTCCGCGAGGCATGGCGGAACAGGCGGCGGAAGCGATCGAATGAGCATTCGGAGAGTAGGTTCGCATTCCGTTTGCAGATCGACCCTGACGGCTCGCGCGAGCGTCGCCACCGATCCGGCGAACCGTCAACCACCCCCAGGCAAAACGCGGTGGGTCCCGTGGGAATCGAACCCACAACCTTCGGGTTAAAAGCCCGCTGCTCTGCCAATTGAGCTAGGGACCCCTCCGGACGCAAGGCTACTGCGACCATGCGATTCCAGGAATGTCGATCATGGTGTCGGGCGTGGGCGCACCGGGCGTGGGCCCAGCTATCTTCATTGGGATTGAGGGCTCGGTGCCTCGAGAGGGAGCGCGGTGTCTGAAGATCTCGCAGAGGTCAGTCCCGAACCGGACCAGGTCGATGAGCCGTCGGACGGCAGATGGCGAAAGTATGTGGGCGAGGCCCGTGCCCGCGCCGAGTCCGCTCGCGCCTCGGCGGAGGCTCGCCGACCCCAATCTCGAATCCTGGACTCTGCGTTTCGGGTGTACGAGCGCAACCGCGTCCTGCCGGCTTCGGTGCTGGTCGGTGCCTTGGCCAGCCGGATCGTCATCTATCTGATCCCGCTCGTCGCCTTGGTGGTGTTCGCTTTCGGTCAGTATGCCGACATCGCCAGCGAAAGTGCCTCCGAGTTGGTGCGCCAGGCCGGTATGGCCGGCATTGTCGCCGCCGCAGCAGATGATGCAGCCGTGATGGACGGAGACCTGCGCTTGGTGGTCCTCATCGCGACCATCTGGGCCGCGCTCTATGCCGCGAATGGCCTCGGGCGCCTCATTCGTCGGATTCATGCCTTCATCTGGGGTGTCACCTACCGGTCACCTCCGAGACCCTGGCTGGTCCCGTTGTTCGTGCTGGTGATGACCGTCGTCGGTTGGTTCTTCACCACTCTGGGGGCGCTCGAGGACACGCTCTCGGTGGAGTTCCTGATCGGCGCCATCACCGTCGAGCTCATATGCATGACCATGATCTGGATGGTGATCGGCCGGATCCTGCCTCACGACCCTGGCATCAGCCGGTGGGGTGAATTCTTCCCGGGAGCCTTGTTCGTGGCGGTAGGGGTGGTTGGGCTTCGGGTGGCGCTGGTGGTCTATTTCGCCCCGCACGTGGACACACTCACCGAGCGTTACGGGTCGATCGCCATCGCGTTGATCTTGCTCACCTGGGCCTACTGGCTGGGGATGATCGTCGTCGGCTCCGCCGAGATAAACGCTGCACTGTTCCGGAGCCGGTCCCAGAAGCCCGACTGACTCGAGACGCTCACCGACGCGCCTCCCCCAGCTGCTCTTGGAGCCCGGTTCCGATCAGACCGAGGTCGACGGCCACCGAGGTCATGGCGAACCCCTCCTCGATGGCGCGACGCGCCGTCGGGCCGTTGCCACAGTGGAGCCCGGGCACGACGTTGTTCGCTCGCCCCGCGCCTATCACGGCGCGGAATGCCTCGCCCAGCTCATCGGCCAGTGGATGAGTGCCGTCGAAGACCTGGTTGACGTCGGCTGCGGGCTGGCCACCGAGCCCGAGACCCAGATCGGCGGGGCCCACGTAAAGGGCATCGACGCCTGCGACCGCGGCGATGGCGTCAATGTCGGCCACGGCACCGGCCGTCTCGACCTGGACGACCACGTATGGCCTCTCGTCGAAGGGCCCCACCCTCCTTGTTTGCATCCCGAAAGAGCGGCCACCCCCGGGTGCGTGCCGGGTGGCGTGAACGGCCCTCTCGGCGTCGGCGGCCGTATCGACGAGGGGCACCACGATTCCTGCCGCTCCCAGGTCGAGGGCGCGTCCGATGCGGCCGGCATCGAGAGATTCGACTCGCACCAGCCCGGGCACGCCGTAATGGGCCATCGTGGTGAACACCGCGGCATCGACGTTGCCCAGGTCGACGCCGTGCTGGGTGTCGATGCAGATGAAGTCGGGCCTCGCCGCGGCCGCCGCGTCCACGATTGCGGCATTGCCGGTCATGCACCAGAAGCCGTGGATGACGGGGCGAGAACGAAGTGAGTCGGCACCAGGCATGGCAGTAGGCGACAAGCCTGGCAGGATTCTCCCCGTGACGACGCTTCGATTCGGGATCTCCGATCTCCCCCCTGACGACGGTGAGGACGCCGTCTTTCTCGATGGCCTGGTGGCAGACGGCCATCGCGCTCTGGAGTTGCCTTTCACCGCCGGTTTCCCCTGGAAGGAGAGGAGGTGCCTGGAATTCGGCGAGCTGGCCGCCGCGCGTGACATCAGGCTCTCGGTGCACGCCCCCTACTTCGTCGGGCTGACGATCCCCGAAGAGGAAAAGGGCCGGCAGTCGGCGCACGCACTGGAGCACACGATGAAATTGGGCAGTTGGTTGGGCGCTGCGGTGATCGTCGCCCACTTCGGATCGACCTACGACGAAGACCCGGCCGTGCTGATGGACAGGATACGGGCACGTATCGACTTCATCGCCCCGAAGATCGACTCACTCGGCGTCGGGCTGGGGCTGGAGACGTCAGGCAAGAAGAGTGCCTTTGGCAGCCTCGGCGACATCGCCCAACTGGCCTCCGAGTACAGCTTCGTCCGACCCGTCGTCGATTGGGCTCACGTCCACGCCGTGACCGGCGGCGGACTCACCTCAAAGGAAGCCTTCGCTTCGGTGCTCGCCTTCGTCCGCGACAGCTTCCCGGGGTGGATGATCTCCCCGCTTCAGGTGCAGTTCTCCGACAATGAGTTCGGCGATGCCGGGGAGATCAGACATGTGGCCTATGGGCAGGGGACCCTGCGGGTCGGGCCGCTCGTCGAGGCCGTCGAAGAGTCCGGGATGTCGATGGTCCTCATCTCCGAGGCGCGGGACATGAAGAGCCATGGCCTGATCTGGCGTGAGGTGAAAGAGGCCCTGGCGTCGGTGGCCGCACCAGCCGGCCGCCCGGTGTCGGCCGCCGAGGCAGAGTTCCCGGCCCCGGTCCTGGTCACCAGGGAAGGAGACCGCTTCATCCCCACCCGAGTCGATCGGCCGGTCACGTTCTCCAACATCGACAAGGTGTTCTTCCCCGAGGCGAGGTACACGAAGGGAGACCTCATCCAGTACTACGCCTCCGTAGCCCCCATGCTGCTCCCCCATCTCGCCGGTCGCCCCATATCGATGTCCAGGTATCCCAACGGGATCGACGGCCAGTCGTTCTACGAGAAGAGGGCCCCCGGGCACCTGCCGGACTGGATGAGGAC
>JBAPYG010000440.1:0-2987 GCA_049284615.1 Acidimicrobiia bacterium | reverse complement strand
GTTGGCGAACAGATCGGCCCCAAGCCGGAGCTCGCCGTTCCAAGCCTGCTCGATGGGAGAGCTCTTCGAGACACTCCCCGAAGACGCCCCGACGAAGTCTCGATAGTCCAAGAACAGACCGACGGTCTGATCGTCGTTGCTCGAGTAGAACCCGTACCCACACCCGAACTCCTCGGTCAGCTCCACCGACTCGGGCCCGCCGTCGCCGTGCGGGGCACAGGCGACCGGGGCAAGCGCCACGAGAGCCGCGAACATCACTCTCCTCATGGCTGATTCGACGTTCCCGGCCCTTTGATCGGTTCCGGTTGGAGCGGCTCGGACCGTTACCCTTGCCGGGAATGACTCGGAACGTTCCGGAAAAACCGACCCTCGACGGGTTGGAGAGCAAATGGGATGAGATCTGGGAGGAAGACGGCACCTATCGCTTCGACCTGGCCAGACCCCGCGAAGAGATCTTCGCCATCGATACCCCACCCCCAACGGTGTCGGGATCGCTGCACATGGGCTCGGTGTTCGGATACGTGCAGACCGACGCCAACGCCCGCTATCGACGCATGTCGGGCCGGGAGGTCTTCTATCCGATGGGATGGGACGACAACGGCCTCCCCACCGAGCGCCGGGTTCAGAACTACTACGGAGTTCAGTGTGACCCTTCTCTTCCCTACGACCCGGGGTTCGCACCTCCGGAGGAGCCGCACGACCCGCCGATCCATGTCAGTCGTCGCAATTTCATCGAGTTGTGCCACGTGCTCACGGCCGAGGACGAACAGGTTTTCGAGGACGTGTGGCGTCGGGTCGGTCTCTCGGTCGACTGGACCCAGACCTACGCCACCATCGACGACCACAGCAGACGCACGTCGCAAAAGGCGTTTCTCCGCAATCTGGAGCGCGGTGAGCTCTATGCACAGGAGGCCCCGGTCTTGTGGGACATCGACTTCCAGACCGCGGTCGCACAGGCCGAGCTGGAGGATCGGGAGAAGGGCGGCGCCTACCACAAGGTGGCCTTCTCCCGGGCGGACGGGCCCCCGCTCTACATCGACACGACGCGGCCGGAGCTGATCTGCTCCTGCGTGGCTCTCGTAGCCCACCCCGACGACGAGAGATATCAGGCCCTGTTCGGGACCACCGTCACCACGCCATTGTTCGGCGTCGAGGTGCCCGTCGTCGCCCATGAGCTGGCCGACCCGGACAAGGGGACCGGTGTCGCCATGATCTGCACCTTTGGTGACACCACCGATGTCACCTGGTGGCGGGAGCTCGATCTGCCCACCCGGGCGGTGATCCAGCCTGACGGTCGCTTCCAGGACCAGGCACCGGAATGGCTCACCGGCGATGCCGCCGACACCTATGGCGAGATCGCGGGTCTCTTCGCCAACCAGGCGCGACGGAGGATGGCCGAGCTGCTCGCCGGTTCGGGCGATCTCGATGGCGAGCCCCGCCAGATCGTGCACCCCGTGAAGTTCTACGAAAAGGGAGATCGCCCTCTCGAGATCGTGACCAGCCGTCAGTGGTACATACGAAATGGGGGTCGGGAGAACGATCTCCGCCAGGAGTTCCTGGCCATGGGCGAGGCCCTCGAGTGGGTCCCCGAGTTCATGGGCGTCCGCTATCGCCATTGGGTCGAGGGTCTCAACGGTGATTGGCTGGTCTCCCGCCAGCGCTATTTCGGGGTGGCGATCCCTCTCTGGTACCCGGTCGGCGATGACGGAGAGGTGGACCACACGAGGCCGATAGTGCCCGACGACTCCCAGCTCCCCGTGGACCCCACGTCCGACATCCCAAAGGGATACGACGAGACACAACGCGGTGCTCCCGGCGGTTTCGTCGGCGACCGCGACATCATGGACACGTGGGCCACCTCGTCGCTGACGCCACAGATCGCAGGCCACTGGGTGGACAAGCCGGAGTTGTGGGAGAAGGTCTTCCCGATGGACATACGTCCCCAGGGTCACGACATCATCCGCACGTGGCTCTTCGCCACGGTCGTCCGCTCCCATTTCGAGCACGACTCGCTGCCGTGGCGCACGGCGACGATCAACGGCTGGATCCTCGATCCCGATCGCAAGAAGATGTCGAAATCGAAGGGAAACGTGGTCACACCCCTCGACTACGTCGAGCAGTACAGCGCCGACGGCGTCAGGTATTGGGCGACGAGTGCCCGGCCAGGCGCGGACACGGCGTTCGAAGAAGAGCAATTGCGGATCGGGCGACGGCTCGCCATCAAGATCCTCAACGGCTCCCGGTTCGCCCTGGGGTTCAGCGACTCCGACGTCGACCGAACTGCGATAACCGAGCCCGTAGATCGAGCGATGCTCGCCGATCTCGCCGGGACCGTGGATCGCGCCACGTCGGCCTTCGAGAGATACGACCACGCACGGGCCCTCGAGGTCACCGAGCGGTCGTTCTGGGCCTGGACCGACGATTACGTCGAGCTGGTCAAGACCCGCGCCTACGAGGATGGCCCGGGCTCGGTCTCGGCACATGCCGCCCTGCAACTGGCCCTCGGCGTCTATCTGCGGCTGTTCGCCCCGTTCCTGCCCTTCGTCACCGAGGAGGTGTGGAGCTGGTGGCGGGAGGGCTCGGTGCACCGGTCCCCCTGGCCCCGTCTCGACGAGCTCGAGGGGCTCACCGGCGATCCTGCGGTCCTCAGCGATGCCTCGGCAGTGCTCGGAGAGGTGAGACGGGCGAAGTCGGACGCCAGCACCTCGATGCGGACCGAGGTCGAGTTGGTCGGCGTGATCGCTCCCCGGGAGACCATCGAGAGGCTGCGTCGGGCCGAAGGCGATCTCAAGGCGGCCGCCCGTGCCCTCGAGATCGCGTACTCGGAGGGAGAGCTCGCTGTCGAGGTGACCTTGGCTCAGGCCTCCAGCAGCTGAACCAGCCGGTCGTAGTCGGCGTCGACCGACTTCTGGGCGCGCCGGGTGACGATCGGGGCGAGCAGCTTCATCAAGCCACCCTCGGGACCGCCCGAGATCTCGGCGGAGACT
>JBAPYG010000439.1:0-3888 GCA_049284615.1 Acidimicrobiia bacterium | reverse complement strand
GATACTCGGAGCTGCGGGCGTGGCCGTCGTTGCATATGCGGAGTCCCCTGAAGCATTGATCTGGGCCCTCCTCCTTCTCCTCGTCTACCAGCAAGTGGAGAACTTCCTGATCGCGCCACGTGTGATGAACAAAGCGGTCGACCTGAGCCCGGCGACGGTGATCATCGCCCTCATGGTCGGGGGGAGCCTCGCCGGCCTCGTCGGGGCTCTCCTCGCCCTGCCCCTCGCCGCCCTCATCAAGATCGTCATCGAGGACTACGTGGTGCTCGAGCGGATCGACAGCGTGAGATCCGAGGTCACCAATGGAGACGGGGGTAGACGTCGCAGCCGTCGACGCTCACGTTCGCGACCGCTTCCCTGACCTCCGGTCCGGCATTGGGCGAAGGAGCCGGTGAACCGGGTCACGGCCATCGACTCCCCCTCCCGCCGATCAAGCCGCCGTCATCGCTCCCGTTCGAGGACCCGGTCGATCTCGACCAGACGCTCGGCGATGTCGAGCTCGTCACCACGATGGCCGGGCCGGTAGACGACGGGGCCTTCGATGCCGTCGGGGAAGTACTGCTGCTTGGCGATTCCGCCATCGGAGTCGTGGGAGTACTCGTACCCTTCGCCGTGCCCGATCTCGGCGGCACCGCGATACCCGCTTCCGCGTAGGTGGAGGGGCACCGAGGGAGTGGGACCACTCTGGACCAGCTCACGGGCCGCCCCGATGGCACGGCCCACTGAGTTCGACTTGGGAGCCGTGGCCAGGAACAGGGTGGCGTGGGCCAGGTGGTATGTCGCTTCGGGTAGACCAACGTAGGCAAGGGCGTCGGCGGCGGCGACTGCCACACCCAGTCCGTCCGAGGCGGCCAGCCCCACGTCCTCGGAGGCCAGGATGATGAGGCGACGTGCGATGAACTCGGGATCCTCGCCGCCTTCCAGCATGAGCATCAGCCAGTACATTGCGGCGTCGGGGTCCGAGCCCCGCACCGACTTGATGAAGGCCGAGATGACGTCGTAGTGGGAGTCGCCTGTCTTGTCGTAGCGGACCAGCCGCCGTTGCAGGGCCTCGGCCACGTCGTCGACCGAAACGGTGGCTCGACCTGCCGCTTTGGCCATCCGCGCCGCGACCTCGAGAGCGTTGAGGGCCTGACGGGCGTCACCACCGGTCCTGGTGGCGAGCTCCTCGGCTGCCTCGGGCTCCAGCGTGAGCGACAGATTTCCCAGACCCCGGGCGGTGTCGCTCATGGCCGACCCGAGTAGGGCGACGAGGTCCGGTGCCTGCAACGACTCGAGCCGGAACAGTGTCATGCGACTCATGAGCGGACCGTTGACCTCGAAGTACGGGTTCTCGGTGGTGGCCCCGATCAGGATCAGCGTGCCGTCCTCGACACCGGGGAGGAGAGCGTCTTGCTGGTTCTTGGCGAAGCGGTGGATCTCGTCGAGGAACAGGACGGTCCTCCGTTCCTCGGTGGCGAGACGCTGTCGTGACTCGGCGAGGACCTCGCGTATGTCCTTGACTCCTGCCGCTGTCGCCGAGAGGGTGCGGAAAGCGGCGTCGGCGTGGTTGGCGACGAGGGTGGCCAGGGTGGTCTTCCCGGTCCCCGGCGGTCCCCAGAGCAACATGGAGATCGGCTCGCCGGACTCGATGATGTGACGAAATGCGGCGCTCTCGCCGAGAAGCTGGGGTTGGCCGGCGACCTCGTCGAGCGCCCGGGGCCGCATCCTCGTCGCCAGCGGGGCGGAGCGAGCGGCCAGATCCTCGGCGCGGGCTTCGAAGAGATCGGTCATCAGACGCGACGGTAACCGCACCGGGTAGCTTGCAGTATGGCCTTCGCCCCCGAGGTCGAAGCTTGGTTCGCCGAGTACGACCACCCCGCCAAGGATGCGATGCTCAGGGTCAGGGACGTGATCCTGAGTGACGAGCGGATGACCGAGACCATCAAGTGGAAGTCCCCGACATTCGTCTACCGGGGAAACATGGCGAGCTTCAACCCCAGGACGAAGTCTCACGTGAGCTTGATGTTCCACACCGGGGCCGCCATCCCGGGGAGTCACCCCCGTCTGGAGGGCGGCGGCGACACGGCCCGTTACATGAAGTTCGTAGACCTCGATGAGGTCGAGCAGGCGCGTGCCGACCTGGAGCGGGTCGTGGCTGCATGGTGCGAATCTCGCTGAACGGAATCGCCCCGAGCCCTAGACAGACTCGATAATTACCCTGCGACCGTGAATGCCGGAGTGATCGGCCCGGCCGCCATCTGGGTGGCCATCGTCCTCGCTGTCGTGGCCGTTGTGACCGGGCGGCGTCGCTGGCTCTCGTGGTCTGCGGCGATCGCCCTTCTCTCTGCGGCTGTTCTGGGGTGGGCCCTGCTCAGCCACGACTTCTCGCTCGAGTACGTGGCCAGGACCACATCGCTGGCCACCCCGTGGCCCTATCGTCTCGCTGCGCTGTGGGGCGGCATGGACGGCTCGATGCTCGTCTATGCCGCCTTGTCGTTGTCTCTGGCCGCGGTCGGACTCTCGTCCTCGGTCGCCATTCGCGTCGGTGCCGGGGTCGGCCTCGGTCTACTCGGCATCACCGTCTTCTTCGCCAACCCCTTCGTGGTGCCCGACCTGCCCGCGGTGGACGGAGACGGCTTGCTGGCGATTCTGCAGCACCCGGCGATGATCTATCACCCTCCGATCCTCTATCTGGGCCTCACCGCGCTCGTGGTGCCATTTGCGAAGACGGTCGGTCTCGTCGTTGGAGACGAACAGCGGTCCACCTGGATCCGGTCGACGCGCAGGTGGCTGTACATATCCTGGACCCTGCTCATCGTCGGGATGGCCGCCGGCGGTAACTGGGCGTATGTGGAACTCGGTTGGGGAGGCTTCTGGGCATGGGACCCGGTAGAGAACACCTCGCTCATGCCATGGCTCGCCGCCACCGTGTTTCTCCACACCAGCCGTCTCGAGGAGGCTCGTGGGCGCATGCGTCGCTGGAACGTCCTCTTCGCAGCCCTTCCCTTCGCCCTCACGGTGCTCGGGGTCTACCTCACCAGGTCAGGTGTCACCGGTTCCGTCCACTCATTTGCCGAAGACCCCTTGGTGGGTCGGATCCTGATCGTGGCGGCGGGGGTGATGGCGATCGTGGTGGTGTGGCTGGCGCTTCGATCGCAGCCAGGGGAGCCATGGGGGGGTTGGCGCCTCGATCGGAACTGGTGGCTGGCGGGCAACGCCGTGCTGTTGTCGGCGGCGCTGGTCTTCGTCACTGTGGGGTCGGCATTTCCCGCGGTGTCCTCGGTGTTCTTCGGAGACTCGGTGGTGGTGGACAGTCGCTTCTTCGTGATGACCGTCCTGCCGATAGCGGTGCTGGTCGCGGTGGGTATCGCCCTCTCCCTGAGGTTGTCCGTCCGGGAGTATGTGGTCGTTGCCGTCGTCGTCGGCACCGCCGTGCTAATGGTCGGGGGCGCTCGCCTCGGTGTCGTGCTCTTGGTGCCCGCCTCGGCGTCGCTGCTCGTCATCGGGGCGCACGGGCTGCGTCGAGGACGCCGCAGCCCGGTGCTGACCGCCACCTTGGCGCATCTGGGCTTCGCCATGATCCTGGTCGGCGTGGCGGGGAGCTCATTCGGTGAGGACTTCTCCGGCTCCATGATGGCCGGGGACACCGTCGAGGTCGGAGGTCATGACATCACCCTGTTCGAGTTGACCAGTGGTGAGACCGAGCGCTACCTCTATGCCCGAGGTCGTTTCGAGGTCGACGGGAGTGAGCTCACCCCGGAGATCCGGGCCTATGAGGATCAGCCGGTGCCGGTGGCCGAGCCGGCATTGAGATCGACTGTGAGAGATGACGTGATCGTTGCCGTCTCGCTCCTCTTCCCGGATCGACAGACGATGGCGGTCAGTGTGTTCGTGCGGCCGTTGGTG
>JBAPYG010000438.1:0-12138 GCA_049284615.1 Acidimicrobiia bacterium | reverse complement strand
GTTCAAATCCCGCCCCCGCTACTACAAAAGCTCAGGCGATGCCTGGTCTTCTGTTTGATTGTCCCCTGCAGCCTGTCGAATGAGAGGGTTGTTCGACTCAGCAGTTCTCGTTTTCAACATGCCGACCGGACTCGAGAAACATCCGCTGAACCAACCGTACGAACCATTGGACGTATTTTTCGGTGGTCCACCCGCGTTCGGTCACCAGCACCCGAAAGACCGGGCTGCTTTCAACGGCATAGATGTAGTCGATGACATCGTCGACAGGGACCCCCTCAGCTTTGAGGCTGCCGAACACGGCGAGGACCAGGCTTCTGGTGTCTTCGTACCTTTGCGTTGCCATGAACTCGGCCAGCTCTGCAACGCGGTCATCTGTCGGTGCCGCCGCCGATACGACATGCTCCAGGTCGGCCAGCCCACGGCCGTAGCTTTCGCCGATCCACTCGGCGACCGCGGCCAATCGCTCTATGGGCGACTCGAGTTCGCTGAGCTGATCCATCATCCGACTTTGGCGGGCGACCGTGGGGTCTTCGGGTCCCCCGACCGCGGTCAGCACCACCTCGCGAAGCAGTGTCGGTTTGTCACTGAATAGTCGATAGACGGTCTGTTCGGATACCCGTGCCTCGGCTGCGATCTCACGGATCGAGGTCGATGCGTAGCCGTTGGCGACGAAAAGGAGGTGTGCCCCAGCCACCACCGCGCTCCGTGTGCGCTGGGCCTGTTCGGCCCGCCTCGGAGACTCGTATTGCCTCTTGACCATTCACTTCCTTTAGTAGTAGTGTCACTACTGTCATAGTAGTACCACTACTGCGACATGCCTAGAAGACCTCTTCGGCTCAGACCATATTGGCGGGCAATGGCCGAGCGGTGGAGCAGCACAGAGGAGGAATGTATGAGCCGATCCGTCGTTGTCGAGAGCCATCCGGCTCCCGTCACCATCAATTGGGTTCCGATCGGAGGCTGGGCCGGTGTCCTGTTCGTTCTGACCTTTCTCGTCGCCGCCATCTTCTCTTTGGCGCCAGCTCCAGCTGGTGCGGATGGAGCGGATGTGATCAGGCAGTGGGCAGTGGACGAGGGAACGACCTATCTCACGTTCATGTGGGTTGCCAACGCGATGAACGTTGTCTTTCTGCTCCCGTTCGCAGCCGCATTTAGCCGGGTCGTTGACGGCCGTGATCGGGTTCTCGCCAGGTTGATCATGGTCGGGGCGACGGCCAGTGCGGTTACGGCCACTGTCGGGACGGCATTCTCGGCTTCCCTCGCTCTTGGGTCCGCAGTCGACCTCGCAGACTCGTCCATCGTCGCCTTCTGGCGTGCAGACAACTT
The DNA here is from genome assembly GCA_049284615.1 of Acidimicrobiia bacterium. Taxonomy (GTDB): domain Bacteria; phylum Actinomycetota; class Acidimicrobiia; order Spongiisociales; family ZC4RG35; genus JANQRA01. The sequence continues at coordinate 10,812 of JBAPYG010000438.1, read as the reverse complement.
CATATTCCTGGTTGTCCTCGGTGCCTTCCAGGCTCTCTTGATGGCCGCGGGAAGCATGGTCATCTATCACTGGCGAATTGCACCTCGCTGGCTCGGGCTCCTTGGCCTCGTGGCCGCCGGCCTGCTCATGCTGGACGGCATGTGGGTGGTTTCAGGAGACTTCTCGTCCATTTTCCAGATTGTCTGGTTGGTCGGCCTCGCCGGATTCGCCGTCTGGGTTGTCGGTGTGTCGATCGGGATGATCCGCGGGGCGGTCCATGAATGACCGGGAGCTGAAGGTGGTCAATTCCAATTATCGGACGAAATCAGGCGGAACGATGGCCATTGTTTGCGGTGCTCTTTGGTGTCTAGTGGTCGGGACCTGGTGGGTTGCCGGGGCACTCGAGCCGGTTGGGGATGTGGAGGGCAACGTCTCGGGTCTTGTCTACGGCGTCGGGTACTTCTCTCTGCTCATCGCCGGAGTGCTGATGGTGTTGGTGATGGCCCGGCTGCAGCAATGTCAAGGGGGACTGGGACTGCGCGGCGTCCTTGGGCTCGTGCTCGTCGGTCTTGCGGTACCCGCCGGCGTCATAGCAGCGGTCTTTGTGGGCTGGGGATCGTTGATGTTGGTCGGAACACTGCTCTTCGGAACAGCCATGAGTAAGCGCGATGTGGCGCCTCGCCTTCCAACGGTCGCCTTCGGGTTCGGGCTCTCCATCGGCGCCGTGGTGTGGGCGATCATTCGAGGATTCACCGGAACGTTGTTCCAATACAGCGGAATGTGGGGCGACCTCTGGGTGCCCAACCTGGTTGGCGTGACCGTAGGTGGGCTCGTCGTCGCATATGGGCTATTCCGTTTGGGACGGTGGGCGCAGGGCGAGCCAACGCCGATGCCAGGCTCACAGCACTGAATGCGGCGAGCCCTCGTCGTCATCGGTGTTGGCGCCGGGATCGCCACCGCCGTAGCCACCACTCCCCACGGCGTGCCTCCACGATTCTGGAGTTGGGGGCTCTTTCTGTGGGGCTACCCAGCGGCGTGGATCACAGCACTCACATTGTCGTATTGCCCGATCTTTCGTCGAGAGACCAGCAACACCGGAGAACACGCTTCCCGACCTACCACGAGGAACCAGGACGGGAACGCCAATGATCGAGCTCACCCGGTTTCAGCTGTCGAGCATCCCGCTCAGGCTCTGGCCAAGTGGAGTTCCAAAACACGGAGAGAAGGAGGAGCACAATGACCCGGTTCCGGACCGCCGGTGTGATGTGGTTGGTTGCGGCCGTCTTGAGTGCGGCAACGACTTTTGTATTTCGGGATGGCTCCGCCTGGTACGCCATCACATTCGTAGCAAGCACCCTCGCCGCCGTCCTTGGCATCATGCTTCTGTGGCGACCGAATAGCGCAACGGTGCTCATGTCGACCATCGGAGGCGTCGCCTGGGTCGTCTTGTACGCGGTCCTCATCGCGATTCAGTCGGACGACCTCCAGGCCTGGACCGCCGACGCGTTCTTCGTAGTGCTCGGCGGTGCCGCAGCCTTCATCTCGGCTAAGGCGGGTCGAGAACTCGCCGTTTAGAACTACCAGCATGGGACCTCGGGGAGCCGACCCCTCGATGCCACCGCACAACAGTCACCGAACCTTCATCGCGCGTCCATCGCGCGAGAGGGTGCGATGGGACGGGCAAGAACGCGAAATGACGCGAACCAGAAACCACTTCTGAGCAGGCGTTTCGCGCGTTTCTCCTGGTCAGCGAATGCCCCGGACTCGGGCTCATAACCCGAAGGTCGCGGGTTCAAATCCCGCCCCCGCTAATGAAAGCCCTGGTCAGCGATCTGCTGACCAGGGCTCCTACCGTCTAGGGGCGCCGTTCTCCCGGGTTTCTACCGTTTCTCCCACCGTCTCTACCAGGACTTTCGTCTCACGTATGACCTTCGGGTTCTTGGATGGTCATTGACGATCGCGTGGGCGCCGAGAGCCTCGGCCAACACACCTAACTCACCTAACCACACAGTCCTCACGCCCGTCGGAGTCAACGAATCCTCATGGTGACCGTGCATTGCAGATGGCAGTCATCGCCGGCGTGAGACCCCACCATTGGGACTTCGGCCAATGCCACGTGATGACAGCGACTCAGACGACGCGGATGTTGTCGTAGCAGTCGGGATTGTCTAGCCGATCGAACGGCAGCGAGGATTGCCTATCAAGGCACCATGCGATGGAAATCAACGTGAGGGAACCAATCGCATGCCGAGCCGATCGCCTTACCGTGGGTGTAGCGTGGAGTTGCTCAGAAAGGAGCGCGACCATGGCCGAACATCCTCACGTGGCGATCTTTCGACGGGTCCACGAGCAACTCCAACAAGGCAATTTCGAGGCGGCTTTCGACGCTCTCGACGACGATGTCGTCTGGCATCAGCTTGGCGCCGAGACCCTCTACGGCAAGGATGCCGTCGTGGCGAGCATGTCCGGTATGGAGGAGTTCGGAGCAGATGCCTTCACTATCGACATCCACGATGTCGTCGGCAACGACGAGCACGTCATCGGACTGGTGGAGACCACCCTGAACATGGGCGGCCAGAGCTTCACCTATCGCACCGCCGAGGTTGCTCACATGAAGGACGGCAAACTCACGGAACGGTGGGCATTCTCAGATGACACTCAGCGGATCATCGAATTCTTCGGTTCCATGGGTGGCGAATAGACCGCCGCTTCGTCTGCTGTCACGCCACCACCCGATCGCGCGTCCATCGGGCGAGAGGATGCGATGGGACGTGGCAAGAAGTTAGTTTCGAAGTTCGAGGACCGCGCCGAAAAGCGAGCCGTTTACGAGCGTTGGCGCCGATTCAGCGCCGTTGACTTTGCGGTCCTTGGCGTTGCGATCTGGGCCATGATCGTCGAGCTCGGCTTCTGATCAACAGCCGGGTTCCCCCGGTGGCCTCATTAGGCTGCCGGCCTCATGAGCGAGCTGCCGTCCGGTTTGGTGTCGATCCTGTTCACAGACATAGAGAACAGCACCTCCCATTGGGACAACGCCAGAGATGCCATGCGGCAAGCTCACACCCTCCACAACGAGTTGCTCACCCGAGCCTTCACCCAGCACGGGGGCACGGTGGTCAAGGACAAGGGTGATGGCTTCATCGTCGTCTTTTCGAAACCGCTCGATGCGATCGCCGCCGCCGCCGCTGCGCAGCGCTCGCTGGGTACCGCCCGTTGGCCTGATGTGATTGACGAGATAAGAGCTCGAATGGCAATCAACACCGCTCTGCTCGAGCCCGAAAACGGTGACTACTACGGACCTGAGGTCAACAAGGTCGCCCGGATGGAGGCGTCGGCTCATGGTGGTCAGATCCTCCTGTCGGATTCGACCCGGGCGCTGTGTGAGGGTCAGATTCCTGACGGACTGAGTCTGCAGGACCTTGGTCTGCAGAGACTGCGCGGGGTGAGTCACCCTGAGCGGGTGTTCGGACTTGTTGGAGCTGGACTGCTCGACGGCTTCCCCGAACTCGACACTTCAGCGGATCGCGGTCATCCGCTTCCCAACTTCGACAATACATTCGTCGGGCGGGGCACCGAGATCAAAGCTCTCCAGACTCTCATCGACGGAGGTTCCCGGCTGGTGACAGTCCTCGGACCCGGAGGTATCGGAAAGTCGAGGCTTGCTGTCGAGACGGCACGAAGCATCGCAAGGAGCATGCCTGGTGGATCCCATTTCGCCGATCTCGCCCCCCTCGACTCTTCTGATCAGGTGAGCCGCGCCGTGGCAGAATCACTTGGAGTCCATGCCGAAGGAAGCGCCGAGGTTCTGGCCCTGGTCGCTGAGCGGATCACGACTCCCACACTGATCGTCATCGACAATTTCGAACACGTGATGCAAGCGAGTCGGTCCATCGGCGACCTACTCGCCAACTCGTCGACTCTGACCGCCATCGTCACCAGCCGACAGCCACTCGGACTTCGCAACGAGAGCCTCTATCACCTCGATCCGCTGGATGTTGCGGCCAACGGGGGCCGAAGCCCGGCTGTCGAGCTCTTCTACGATCGAGTGGCCTCACAGGGAGTGGTCCTCACGGATGCCGACCTTCCATTGGTCGCGTCGATCTGTCGTCGTCTCGACGGTCTCCCCTTGGCGATCGAGTTGGTGGCGCCACGGGCTCGACTCGTCTCGATCCACGAGCTGGATCAGATGCTCGAACAGTCGATCGACGCCTTGGGATCTGGGGGCGCCGACCTACCGGAGCGTCACCGGACAATGAGAAATGCCATCGAGTGGAGTCTGAAGGAACTGTCGGAGAGCCAGCGTCTGCTCTTCTCCCGTCTTGCCGCCTTACCCGCCGGAGCCACTTTGAAGATGTTGGAGCGCATCTGTTGTTTCGATCTCGAAGGTTCACCTCTCCAGAATGTGGCAACCCTCGTTGACAACTCATTGGTCGACGCGGTGACCGACCTCGCCGGCGGTACGAGATTCAGACAACTTGCACCGTTGCGTGAGTATGGGATCGAACTGCTGCAAGCCGGCGACGAATACGGTCGTGCCATGGGCCGACTGGTCGACTATTACGTCGAGGAGGCGCCGCGATTGGGTATCGCGATGCAGTTCGATTCGACGATGGACGAAATGGTGACAGTCGATCAGCCGAACGTGTTGGCCGCGATGCGCTGGAGTCTCCAATCTGGTCGGGTCGAGGACATGGCCGAGGTGACAAAACAGATGTGGGTCTACTGGTTCAAAGGCGACCGAATCGGACCGGCTGTCGATTGGGTGGCCGAAGCCGACAAGAAGCTGAAGTCACCCGTGCTCGATTGGCTGGCAGGCTTTCTGGCGTTCCAACAAGGTGATTTCGAAACCGTCTTCACCAGGATGGCCAAGGCTCGAGCTGGATTTGAAGAAGCCGACGATGACCTGGGTCTGGCCTTGGCGCTGACATTTGGTGCGACTGTCATAGAGGATCCGGAACAGGCACACTCAATGTTGGACCGCGCATTGGGGCTGTTTGGTTCGGGTTCCCCAGTTGGCGAGTTCATGGCGGTTGTCTTCAAGAGCATCGTCGATTTCCAGACTGGTGACATCGAGGCGTCTCTGCGTCGACGCGAGTCAGCCCTGGCGAGTATCGATGACATCGGACTGGATGAGCTCACGGCCTGGGCCCGTTGGAATCTGGCTTGGGCCTACTACGCCGTCGGTGAGTTCTCCGAGGCTCTCAGTTCGTTTGGATTCGCTTTCGAATACATGGCTGCTGATGGCTACCAGGAGGGCGTGGCGTCGTCAGCAGAGGGAGTGGCGCTGATCGACATCGCAGCCGGAAACGTCGAACGTGGGCTACGCACACTCGGCGGCGCCAGCGCTGCATTTGAGAGAATTGGGACGGTTTCTTGGATGGAAGCCGGGTTTCATGTCGGCCAGAACAGCGAATCTCTGTCAGCCGAAATAGGACAAAGCGAGTTCGATAGGTTGATCGGTGAGGGTCGAAGCCTGACATTCGACGGATTGATCGACGTGACCCGCGAGGCTTTGGAACAGCTACTGCCGAACAAAGTCTGAGTCCGCCGGACCCCTCCACCGAACTGTGTGGACTCCTCATTTCTTATCAGATATGATAAGAAGATGGTTGCCATGAGTCCGACTTTGCAGCGAGTGCTCGAGTCTGCAGCACTATTACAGGAGGTTGTGCCCGACGCTGTGCTGGTTGGCGGGTCAGCGGCGGCCCTGCATGCCGGCCATCGAGACTCGTTCGATCATGATCACGTCCTCGCGGATCTGGTCGAGCGATATGAGACGGTTTTGGAAGCAGTCGAGTCGACAGAAGGGTGGGCGACCTCGGTCCGAGCTTCGAAGCCACCGTTCACGATCATGGGGAGTCTGTGGGGTGTCGAGGCGGGACTTCGCCAGATGCGTCGCAATCGACCTCTCGAGACTTGCGAAGTCGAAGTTAGCGAAGGGGCAGTGGTGGTGGCGCCGACCGCTGCCGAAGCGCTTCGGGTCAAGGCATTCTTGGTCGTGCAGCGGAATGTTGTTCGTGATTACCTCGATGTTGTTGCACTGTCCGAGCACCTTGGCCTCGACGCCGCCGTCGAGGTCCTCTCCCAAATTGACGACTACTACATGGATCGCTCGGGCGAGGAGGGGTCCGTGTTGACTTCATTGGTCATTGCGCTGGCTGACCCAAAGCCACGGGATCCTGATGTGATCCATGAGTTGCCTCGCTACAAGGGACTCGACGAGAGGTATCACCGTTGGGGAGATGTCGTCGATCTCTGTCGTTCGCTGGCTCTTCGATTGGGAGGCGCCGCCTGATGCCGGTCGCATTCCGAAACGTCGATGCCTCACCGGCAGACGACGTTCGAACCTGGCCATATGAGGCTCTTGTCACCACGATCGATCGGGGACTAGTCGCAGACTGGCAACCGATATTCACCGAGTTGCGCCGGTCGCCGTGGGGAGAGCTGGCCCGCAGGGTTGAGAGGTATCTCTCGTATCGGGAGCCAGATGGCGTAAGCGCTCTATTCGGTCTTGCCATCGAGAAAGCACGCAAAGATGCCGAAAAAGCTGACCAAGCCGAGGTTGCGGCCAGGGTTCGAGATGCGGTTGCTGATTCCGGGCTGACCAATGCCGAGTTCGCCCGCCGTGTGGGAACTAGTGCGTCCCGGCTGAGTACCTACCTCAACGGCAAGGTCACGCCATCAGCCGCCATGCTCCTCAGAATCGAGCGCACCGCTGGGCCGACAAAGGCGTCTTCGGAGATCTCAGAACCCGAAGGTGGCGGGTTCAAGTCCCGTCCCCGCTGATGCACAACGCCAAGGTCTGAGACTTGGAGGTTCCGAACAACGTACTGCCTGCCTGGCCGTTGCGTCCCCGAGTCCGGGGAGGTTCTACCTCCGAACGGGGATCTCTATCCCCCACCGGGGGGATGGACAGGACGACATCCCTCGGGCAGGCTCGCAAGCTGAAACATCTTGGTGATGGCGCGGTCCCAGAATCGTGGTTTGTCACAACGGCGGCGCTTGCGAGGCGCCGGGCACGTCGTTGACAGATCCGCGACTGAAACTTCTTCGAGGGAGACGACTCATGGCACGTGGCACGTTCACAAACACAGAGCGCGTCCTCATGGACTCGACGGCAATGTCCGTGGGATCGCTTTCATCGTGACCACCGCCCCCACTACGACGACCACCGAGGGAGGGGGCGAGAAGCGCCCATCCCGCCAGCCATCCGGGCCGAGCGGCCGCATAGGTTGGATCGTTGCAGCATCGTTGGCCATCGGACTTGTCGTTGGCCTACTTCTTGCTCTCGCTCCGATCGTTCCAGCTGAGGAGGGCAGAGTCACGGGGGCACTCCTGTGCGGATTCGCATTGGGGTGGGCGGTGCTGGCCATTCTGTCTGTGCGATTTAGCGATCAGCCTCAAAGATGGGCGGCAGTTCCTGCCCTGTTCATGGGCTTGGGGGGTCTTATCTTGTTGGGGTTCGGCTCCTCGGCGCACGGTTTGCTGAAGTGGGTTTGGCCTCCGGCCATGCTGGTGCTGGTCGTTTGGATGTCCATCCGCTCCCGGAAAGAGTTGCGTGGACGAAGCCGGTGGTTGCTCTACCCGGTGTTCGCAGTGCTACTCCTTGCCTCGATCGGGGGCGTCTATGAGACCCTGGGTGAAGCGATGGAGCCGAACGTCTACCCGATCGCTGGCGAACTGATCGACGTTGGTGGCCACAGCATGCATCTCCGCTGCACGGGCCTCGGTAGTCCAACCGTGGTGCTGGAACCGGGCGCAAGTGAGATGTCGTCGGCACTCGGATGGATAGAACCGGCCGTTGCCCGTGACACCCGAGTCTGTGTATACGACCGCGCCGGCCGCGGATCGAGTGAGCCCTCGGACGTCCCCCAGGATGCCACCCAGATAGCGACCGACCTACACAGGCTGCTGGGTCTTGGGAACGTCCCGGGACCGTATGTGTTGGCGGGCCACTCCTTTGGTGGCTTCTACGTGCTCACCTTCGCCGCCCTCTACCCGGACGATGTTGCCGGGATGGTGCTACTGGACTCGGCCGCGCCGGTGCCGGCGCCGGCCGAATCCAGCCCGTCCGGCGAAAAGGGCTCAGGCTTGTTGGAGCACATCTCCGCTCTCGTCTCGTCCTCGGCTCGACTTGGCGTGGGCCGAGTGCTGAGTCGGTTGGACTACGACAGTCTCCCACCACAGTCCCGGGACGAGGCGCGGGTGAGCGCAGCCACCGCCAAGCACATGCAAAGCACAGTCGACGAATACCTCCAGGCCAACGCTTCGAGCAACGAAGCTGCAGAGTTGACCGACTTCGCTGACAAGCCGCTGTTCGTGTTGACGGCCGGGATCGGGAGCACCGCCTCTTGGATGACCAACCAGGACCATCTAGCAACCTTGTCGTCTAACAGCGCGCACCGAGTGATCGACGGCGCCGTCCACATAGCGCTGCTCCATGACCAGCAATACGCCGCCGACTCCACCCAAGCGATCCTGGATGTGGTCTCCTCCGTCCGGACCGACACTCCACTGGACGGATGATCAACCCCACCGACGGAATCCATGAGAAAAAAGCACGCATATGACTGTTGGCCTCTCCATGCGCATCGCTGGCGCAGTCAGGCACGGTGACGCCGTGAAGCCTCTGACCGGAAGCAACCTCGGCGGGCTCCCGGTTGTCAGCCCGGCGATTCTTGATGCCGTTGAGTCGGTTCGGACCGGGACGTCGGTGGCAGACTCCTAGGAAGTTCTGATGCCCCGACTTCAGTACAAGATCTTTGCGAAGCCAGACGAGGTCCGGACCTTCCCCGATGGCCGCGCCGAAGTCGTCAGACTCGATGAGTCGGTCGTCGGTCGTGCCGTCTACGAGCCCGGTTGGCGCTGGTCGACCGCCATGCCGACAATCGCGGGGACTGTCAGCTGTCAGCTGCACCACCTGGGGTACTCCATCTCAGGCACGATCCACGTCGAATTGGACGATGGCGAAGCGATAGATATTCCGCCGGACTCGGTGTATGAGATCCCTCCCGGTCACGACGCCTGGGTAGTAGGCGACGAACCATGGGTGACCGTGGAGTGGACGAGCGCCCGCGTCTTTGGGCTCGTTCCCGAGGGAGCCGGCGAAGGGGTCCTGGTCACTGTGCTGTTCACGGACATCGTTGACTCGACAGCGACGCTGCAGATGATGGGTGACACGGCCTGGCGTGAGCTCCTGGTAGTCCACAACACTCGTCTGCGCGATCAGCTCAACATCTTTCGCGGGCGTGAGGTGAAGACCACCGGTGACGGTTTCCTCGCCGTTTTTGACAGCCCGACCCGCGCAGTGCGTTGTGGTGCCGCGATGGCCCTTTCCGCGCGCGAGATGGACCTCCCGATCCGGGTGGGTGTCCACACGGGCGAAGTCGAGCTCATTGGTGGTGATGCCCGCGGGTTTGCCGTCCATGCGGCTGCGCGTGTCATGGCTCTCGGCGGTCCGGACGAGGTACTCGTGTCCGCCACGACCTTCGATCTGCTCGAGGGTTCGGGATTGAACCTCGAGGAGGCCGGCACTCACGAAATGAAAGGCATGCCCGGTGCTCGAACCGTGTTCCGACTTGTCCTACCGACCCCTTAGCCTCGCCGAACTGACTTCGTCGGGATCGTTGTCGTCGGCTGTGAGCACCAGCGGACAGTCCCGAAACGGGTGGTCGACCACGACCATTGCCTGGTCGTAGACGGACCCAAGGAGGTCGGCCCGAAGTACCTGACGCGGGCTGCCATCGGCAACCACCGTCCCCTCGCTCATCATGAGGATCCTGTCGGCATGCACCGCGGCGGCGTTGAGGTCGTGGAGCACTGCGACGACGGTCCTGTACTCGGCAAGGGCGGCGGCGAGGTTCATGATTCTCTCTTGATGGGCCACGTCCAGCGCTGTGGTGGGTTGGTCGAGGAGGATGATCGGCGTCGCCTGGGCGACGACCCGAGCGAGGGAAACCCGGGTCTGTTCACCTGCTGACAGCGTGGCGTAGGTGCGACTGGCGAAACGCGTCGTGTCGGTCTGAGCCATGGCGTCGGCGATGACCGCGGCATCGCCCTCGCGAGTGTTGGCTTCGTCTCGTCGGTGAGGGAACCGTCCCATGGCGACGACCTGGGAGGCGGTGTAGGGGATGTCGATGGGTTCGCGCTGGGTGAGGATGGAGCGCTCGAGGGCGAGGTCACCGGGCAGAGCCCGGGAGGTGTCGATGCCGTTGATGAGCACCTGGCCTTCGGTTGGGTGGAGGTCTCCTGCGAGCAGGTTGAGGAGCGTGGACTTGCCCGCCCCATTGGGTCCGATGACCGCGGTCAGCCCTCCCGGTGCCACCTCGAGCCGGCACCGCCCCCACGCCAGTACCTCCACGCCGACCAGATGGCGCCACCGATCAAGAACACAACGGTGGGGGTCGTCACCGGGATCATCGACGCACCGGAACGCTCGCCTTTGATCGTCGCCACCGGAATCGTCAGCCTCACGGTCGGCTACGGCATCTGGTGGAACTACTTCGACCTCTTGGGTCGCCGGGTGCCCGATCACACCGGGGCTCCCCTGGCGGTCTGGCTCTTTGCCCAGTTGCCCGTGACGATGGCGATCGCCGGCGGCGGGGCCGCCATGGTGAGTCTCATCGAGCATGCTGGTGATGCCAGGGCCCCGACCGGCAACTCCCTGCTGCTGAGCAGTTCGGTCGCTGTCGTACTGTTGGGAGTCACGGTCGCGGTTCGAGCATTGGGCGAGGACGAGTTCCCTCCCGGGATGGCGCCTCAGATCGCCCCGACCCTGGTCCTCGCGGCGATGGCGGCAGTCGTCATCGGGATTGTGCGTCCACCTCCGATAATCC
>JBAPYG010000437.1:0-2489 GCA_049284615.1 Acidimicrobiia bacterium | reverse complement strand
CCTCCGGTCATCATGAGGTCTTCGACCAGATGGCCGATCTCGTTGTCGACTAGGGCTGTAACCACTGCAGTTCGCAGACCAAAGACCTTCCGCAATGCCCGGGATACGTTGTACTCGCCGCCACCTTCACTAACTCTGAACTGCCGGGCAGTGCGGACCCTTCCCCAATCCGGATCGAGTCGGAGCATCACTTCGCCGAGGCTGACGCAGTCCCAGCGCACCGAGCCGGGGGACCTTACGGGTATAACCACGTTCAACTCCGCGCTTCGCTGACGGCAGCCACGGTGGCGGCGACCTGTGCGGTCAACTCATCGAAACTCCGGTTCTCGACGAGATCCTTCGGAATGAGCTTCGAACCCATTCCAACTGCGGGCGCGCCGGCCTCGTACCACGCGCGGAGAGACTCCACCGTGGGCTCCACGCCGCCGGTGGGGACTGCGCGGACCCACGGACAGGGAGCCCTCACAGCACTGAGAAAAGCGGGACCTCCGATCGAACTCGCCGGGAACAGCTTGACCAGGTCGCAACCCGCCCGGTAGGCGCTGAGAATCTCCGTCACAGTGCCGCACCCGGGAACATACGGGACGTTCCGGATGTGACAGGCGACCGCGACCTCGGCTGAGAAGCTAGGGGCGAACACGAAGTTGGCGCCAAGGTCGATCACGTGTGCCGCCGAGGCTCCATCCACTATCGATCCGGCGCCGACAATGAGCTCGGGAAGTGCATCGCGGGTTCGTTCCACGAGGGCGCCCAAGACGTCGATGGCCCCATCACCTCGGTTGGTGAACTCGAGAGTGGTGAGACCGCCCGTCACCAAAGCCCGTCCCACCTCGACCGCGACGGCGGCATCGGAGTGGTGAAACACGGGTATCACGCCCTCTCGGGAGATGGTCTCGAGAACCTCGGTCTTCATGTGACTTGCCACCTGCGAATGCCTCTCTATAGGGGAGGAGCGAGCGACAGCATACTGTTGACTTTGCAGTATACTGTCTAGATCGAATGACGTCCCTGGCGATCGACTATCACGGCAGCGGCAAGCTCATCCCCCGTTCATACGAGCCTCCAACGCCCGGACAGGGGGAGGTCAGGATCGCCGTCGCGTACACAGGAATTTGCGGCACCGACCTCAAGATCGCTCACGGAGCGATGGACCAAAGGATTTCGTCGCCATGGCCGATTGGTCACGAGATGTCAGGGACCATCGACGCCCTCGGGGCAGATGTGGAGGACTGGGAGATCGGCGACAAGGTGACTGTCATGCCCCTCAACTGGTGCGGCAACTGTCCGGCCTGTGCGGGAGGCCACCAACACGTCTGCCAGAACCTCGACTTCGTGGGCATCGACTCCCCCGGCTCGCTGCAACAACATTGGAGTGTTCCGGCCCGGCTCCTCGTCCCGGTGCCCGACGACCTGCCCCTTCTGCATGCGGCGCTTACCGAGCCGACCGCGGTCGCCGTGCACGACGTTCGACGAGGTCGAGTGGCCCAATCCGATCACGTTGTAGTGATCGGCGGCGGGCCGATCGGATTGCTCATTGCGCTCGTAGCCAAGAACCTCGGCGCAGACGTGCTCCTCTCGGAAGTGTCGAAGTTTCGCCGACAACTCGCGGCTGAGTTGGGGCTCCAGACCCTCGACCCGTCTGCAGCCGATCTGTCGGAAACAGTGACCGATTGGACAGCCGGCAAAGGAGCCGATGTCTCATTTGAGGTATCCGGGTCACGAGCAGGCGTGCATGCCCTAACCGAAGTGCTGGCAGTTAGGGGACGCGGCGTCGTGGTCGCAATTCACACCGAGCCGCAACCATTCGATCTGATGGCAATGTTCTGGAAGGAACTCGACATCAGCGGAGCTCGTGTCTATCAGCGACGAGATTTCGAGGAGGCAATCGGGCTGTTGGCCGGCGGAGTGATACCAGCCACACTCATCACCGACGTGGTGCCGCTAGCCGAGACCGCTAGTGCGATCGAGCGGCTTGGTTCGGGCGAGGACATCGTCAAGCTGATCGTCGACTCGCAATGACACTCAGTTCTCCCGGCACGCCCTCGCCCGCCGTCGTCAGAGCAGCGGCAGTCCTCGATGTGATCTCGAAACAGCACGACACCTACCCCAGAGTTACGGACATCGCACGCGAAACCGGTGTGCCCAACTCATCGGTGACCAATATCCTCGCCGCTCTCGTGGAGACCGGTCTGGTGCGCCGAATCGGCCCCGGGTATGCGATCGGCCCCACGGTCGTAGATCTCGCATCCATCTTCTTGCGATCCGACGATCCCGTTCAGCGCTTCCGTGACTTCGTCCCCTCGATGGACCATCTCTCACATGAGACCGCACAGCTGGGGACACTCGCCGGTGGCGAGGTTCTGTTTCTTTCCCGTCACGACGGAACACAGCCGATCGCACTCACGTCAGGCGTGGGCAAGAGGCTGCCGGCCTCGTCCACAGCGATAGGCAAGGCGATGCTGGCCAGGCTCGAGCCCGAAGAGCTGGCT
>JBAPYG010000436.1:0-4126 GCA_049284615.1 Acidimicrobiia bacterium | reverse complement strand
GTTGGCGACGATGGTCCACGTGGGCGTGCTGTCGGTCCATGACTATCTGCCCTTCAGCTGGCGGGAGATCCTCGTGCCCGGGGCATCGACCTGGAGGCCGATCGCCGTGGCGCTGGGAACCGTTGGGCTCTATGGGCTGGCCATGGTCACTTCGAGCTTCTACGTGCGGAGATGGATCGGCCAGAGGGCATGGCGCTACATACACTTCGGCTCGTTCGGCGTCTTCGTCGCATCCCTTCTCCATGGGATTCAGGCGGGCACCGACTCGGGCTCCCCACTCATGCTCGGGGTCTATGCCGGGGCCGCCATCGTCGTATTCACGTTGACGGCTCAGCGAATGCTCACCATGCGCGCCTCGAGGCCCTTGCCCCCGTCTCCATCGGCCGCGACCGGCAATTTCGGTCAGGGCACTCCTGCCAGACCGGCGAGCACGGCAGCTGTGTCGCGGGCCAGGTCCGGGAGCGAGTAGCCGCCCTCGTGCACGAGGAGGGTGGGAAGCCCAAGCTCCTCGATGATTCGACCCATGCGCCGGAACCCGTCGTTGGTGACTTCGAAGGGCGAGTTGAGGTCGGCGAGCCCGGAGTCGACACCGAGGGAGACGACCATCAGGTCCGGCTCGGTCGCCACGATGAAACCGGCGGCCCTGGCCACGGCCTCTACGACTGACTCGTCTCCCGAGCCCGGGGCAAGGGGAAGGTTCTTGTTGAGCCCGGCGCCTGCTCCCAGGCCGGACTCGTCGTCGAACCCGCTCCAGTGGGGGAACCACCCCTCTCCTGGGTCGGCGTGCACCGATGCGTAGACGACATCTCCTCGCTCGTAGAACACCTGCTGGGTCCCGTTGCCGTGGTGTGCGTCGATGTCGAGGATCCCGACCCGGGCCTTCGTGGCGATGGCCATGTGATGTGCCGCGATCGCGGCGTTGTTGAGATAGCAGGATCCGCCGAAGTAGTCGGTCCCGGCGTGGTGACCCGGTGGCCGGACCGCGGCGTAGGCGTTGCCACCGCCACCGAGGACGAGGTCGGCGCCGGTCAGCGCCGCATCGACGGCGTAGCGGATCCCCTCGTAGGAGCCGGCGCCGAGGACGGTGCACGTGTCCATGCAGTACACGCCGGCCATTGCGGCCCGGCTTCGAGGGAACCGCTCTCCTACGTGCCCGAAGGCCCCGGGATGAGGGAAGGCATACGGCATGACATGGCTCTGACCGGGCTCCACGTCGTATCCGGCGGCGATCCACAGGTCGTGGGCAGTTCGCAGGTAGTCGAGCATCCCCCGATCGTGGATGGCGGTGATTGCACTGTCCTCGTGCGGCATGGCCTCGACGACCGGCAGACCCAGGTCGTCGATGGCCGTCCTCATGGCAGTTGCCCGGTCGGGCGTCTCGTCTCCCTCGATGGGCAACCCCACCCACACCTCCCCACGCGGGTCGTGGGAGCGACTGGCCTCCGACCAGATGGCTGTGAGGCTCATGCCAACCCGTCCAGAGCCGCCGCGAGCAACGCCACGAGGATCTCGATCTCGTCCTCGCGCACGATCAATGGCGGGCCGATCATCACCACGTCGCCCCTTCCACTGCCGGCACATCCGGTCGATGGATACACCAGCAACCCATGTTCTCGTGCCCTATCGGTGAGACGTTGGGCCATACGGTCTGCGCCGGGAAACGGCTCACGGGTCGCCCGGTCGGCAACCAGCTCGACGGCCCACAACAGCCCGATCCCCCTTATGTCGCCCACCATGGGGTGATCGCCGATCGTGGCCCGCAGGGCTGCCTCGAGCAGGGGGCCTGCCTTTCGCGCCTGCTCGACGAGGCCCAGCTGGTCGATACGCTTCAGGACCGCGCTGCCGGCGGCCGCCCCCACGATGTGGTGGGAATACGTGAATCCGTGTGCGAAGCCGCCCGTGGTGAGCGAGTCGGCGATGTGTCTGGAGAAGGCACAGATCCCGAGGGGCCAGTAGCCGCTGGAGGCCCCCTTGGCCATGGTCATGATGTCGGGCTCGAGACCGAAGTGGGTCGAGGCGAACCACTCACCGGTTCGCCCGAACCCGGTCATCACCTCGTCGGCGACGACCAGGATCCCATGCCGTTTGCACACCGCTGAGATCGCTTGCCAATAGCCCGGAGGTGGCACGGCGGCTCCGCTCGCTGCCCCACCGACGGGCTCAGCGATGAATGCCGCCACTCGGTCGGGGCCGACCCGCGCGATCTCGGCCTCGAGCATCGCGGCATGCCAGCTAGCACACCCCTCCGGGTGTGATGGGTTGGGACAGCGGTACTCGAGCACACCCGGGACATGGGTGGAGAGACCGAGCCACGGCAGATACGGCTCACGAAGCGCCTCGCGCCCCGATACGTCCAGGGCACCGCGAGTGTTGCCGTGATAGGACAACTCGCGGCCGATGATCAGCGCTCGCTCCGGCCGGTCGTTCGCCAGGTGATAGGCGCGCGCCACTTTCAATGCCGTCTCCACTGCCTCCGACCCACCGGACACCGGGTATATCGACGCATCTGCGATTGGCAACCGCTGCGCCAGTGCGTTGGCATAGTCATCGTTGACGTCGGAGCCGAAAGCGGTGGGGTGGGCGTATGAGATCGCGTCGAGCTGGCGACGGATCGCCGATGTGACCCGGGAGTCGTCGTGCCCGACGTTGACGACGAGGGCTCCGGATGAGCCATCGAAATACTGGTTCCCATCGGTGTCGGTGACCCAGCACCCGTGTCCCCGGGCGACACGAGGCAGCCCGACCCCACGCTCGAACAGCGAACTCATCGCCACACCAGGCTCATGAGCCCGGCACGCTACTCCCGCGGCACAGCGAACCTCAGGTAGGGGGTGCCATATATGGCACGAACTCTCTCGACTACGCGTCGCAGTAGGTTCGCGCCCGACATGACACGACGAATACGAGACCTTGGCATCGCCATCGGAGACATGCCCACGGGGCCCCTCAATGCGATCACCGATGTCCCGGGCATCCGGGTGGGTCATGCGACGGTGATCAGGGACGAGCCCACGGTGGTTCGCACCGGTGTGACGATGATCGTCCCCCGCGATGGCGAGATCTGGACCAACTACGCCCACGCGGCCTGGTTCAACTTCAGCGGTAATGGCGAGATGACCGGTCTCCCCTGGATCGAGGAGTCCGGGCTGCTCGGCTCACCCATCGGGATCACGAGCACCCATCAAGTGGGCATGGTGCGCGACTTCCTGGTCAGGGCCGCCTACGAGTCGGGTCTCGAAGATGCCTTCCACCTCCCGGTGGTCGGTGAGACCTGGGACGGTTGGTTGAGCGACGCCGACAGCTTCCCGCTCAGCGAGGGCGACGCCCGAGAGGCCCTGGAGTCGGCCGCGGGCGGGCCTGTCTCCGAAGGGGGCGTCGGTGGTGGGACAGGCATGATCTGTCATGCCTTCAAAGGGGGGATCGGGACGTCGTCCCGGTTTGTGGTCACGGAAACGGGCGAGCACACCGTGGGCGTCCTGGTCCAGGCGAACTACGGGAGTCGGTCAGATCTCCGCGTGGACGGTATGCCGGTTGGGGCGCTCATCGGTGTCGACGAGGTGCCCTCGCCCTGGCAGACACCGCCAAACGGGGGTTCGATCATCGTGATCGCAGCCACCGATGCTCCGCTGCTGCCGGTGCAATGCAGACGGCTGGCGAAGCGAATCACGGTTGGCCTCGGTCGTGTTGGTGGCTTCGGCCACGATTCGAGTGGCGACATCTTCCTCGCGTTCTCCACCGGCATCGACCTGCCGGTCGCCGAACAGCCGTGGACCATGACGAGTGTCCGGATGACGGACATGGATGGCCTGTTTCATGCCGTGGCCGACGCCACCGAGGAGGCGATCCTCAATGCCCTTTGCGGTGCGGAGACGATGGTCGGTCAGAAGGGACGCGTTGCCCACGCATTGCCAATGGACCGGGTCGAAGAGCTTCTCGCCGGATCGCGATGAGACACACGTGTGGAGAGCCGGTTGCCGCCGCTCTCCACACCCGGTTGCCCCCCTCAGCCCGCGACTGTGAACTCCTCGACCATGCCGTGGGTGAAGTGTGGCGGGCCATCGGCGCTCTCGATGTCCTCGAACGAGGTCGCCCCGGTCGGGATGAAGCACAACATGACGTATCGCCC
>JBAPYG010000435.1:0-4733 GCA_049284615.1 Acidimicrobiia bacterium | reverse complement strand
CGGCAGCACCAACGTTATGGGGGTCTTCGACGTGGTCGAGCACGAGGAGGGCTGCGTCATCGGTGGCAAGAGCCTCCAATGTCACCGGCGCGATAGGCCGACAATGGGCCACGATTCCTTGGGGGGCTTCAGTCTCGGCGAGAGACCGCACATCGTCAACGATGGTGATCAAGCGTTGATCGGCCAGATCGAGGACTTCCCTCAAACGAGTCTGTCTGGCCCGCTCCACAAACAGCTTCTCGACCCGGCCGTTGGCCAGGGCCGCCGCCACGGAGTGGACGCCTTCGACCCTATCCCCGTATCCACCGGGTGCCACGTGGCCCGTCCTCCATCGTGACTCCGGCCTCCGCCAAATGGTCTCTGATACGGTCGGCCTCGTCATAGCGTTTATCGGCGCGAGCCTCGTTCCGCTCGGCCACCAGTCTGTCGATCTCCTCGTCGCTCAGATCCCCCGATGTCGCCGGAGCCGGCTCGGCATCATCGAGGCCCAGCACTGCGACAATCTCCTCGACGGCTCCGGCGATGCCCGACGCGTCGCCACCCTCGTCGGCCACGCGGTTGCCATCGCGCACCAGGTCGAAGAGGACCGACACCGCCTGTGGGCTGCCAAAGTCGTCGTCCATGGCCGTCTGAAACGCTTCGATCGCAGCTGGTTCGGGCGTCCCCGATGAGACCCGCTCCCGGAATCGCTGGAGGCGATCCAGTGCTTCGGCGGCATCGTCGAGGAGCTCCTCGGAGAACTCGATCGGCGAGCGGTAATGCGCCCTCAGGTAGAGCAGACGCAGGGCCCGACCCCCCCGCTCCCGGAGAATCGACTCCAGATCGACCAGCTGACCCGTCGACTTCGACATCTTCTCGCCGCCGAGGTTGACCATTCCGTTGTGCAGCCAATATCGGGCGAAGGTCTCCCCGGAGGCACCTTCGCTCTGGGCGACCTCGTTCTCATGATGGGGGAAGACGAGATCGAGCCCGCCACCATGGATGTCGAAGCCCTCACCCAGGTACTTGGAGGCCATTGCCGAGCATTCGATGTGCCAGCCAGGCCGGCCCGGTCCCCACGGTGACTCCCAAGTGGGCTCTCCGGGCTTGGCCGACTTCCACAGCGCAAAGTCGAGAGGGTCCTCCTTGTTGTCGTCGACTTCGATGCGATACCCGGAGCGGAGCTCTTCGGGCCTACGACCCGAAAGTCTGCCGTACCGCTCCAGGGCCCTGACCGAGAAGTAGACGTCTCCGCCCCGGCTGTAAGCGAGGCCCCGGTCGATGAGACGGTCGATGAGATCGATCATCTCGGGAATGTGCTCGGTCGCCCGCGGCTCTATGTCGGGTGGCAGAACGCCGAGACGACGGAAGCTGTCGCTGAATCGGAGGGTCATCCTGGCGGCAAGCTGGTCCACCGGCTCACCCAAGTCATGGGCGGCGGCGATGATCTTGTCCTCGACGTCGGTCACGTTCGACACATAGGTGACCTGGAAGCCCCGCCAGATCAGGTAGCGCCGAATGAGATCGAAGGCGACGGCGTAGCGACCATGACCCACGTGGGGCTCGGACTGGACGGTCGGACCACAGACGTATATGCCGACCTTGTCTTCCTCACGTGGCTCGAAGTCTTCGGTGGCGCGACCCATCGTGTTGTGGACCCGGATCATGTTCGCGATGTTAAGCGTGCCCGCTTACGTGACACGACCGCAGCTTCCTGCTCAGATCGCAGAAACAGAGACGACGGCGACCGCGGCCAAGCCCTCCCCCTGGCCGATGACGCCGAGACCGTCGGTGGTGGTGGCCTTGACCGAGACATCGCTCCGATCTGCGGCGAGGACATGCGCCAGGTTGGTCGCGATCGACTCCCGGTGGGGGGCGACCCGCACGTGCTGGGCGATGACCGTGACGTCGATGTGGTCGACCCGGTAACCGGCATCGGCTGCCATGGACACGGCTCGCTCGAGCAGCAGCATCGAGTCAATGCCTGCGTTGGAGGGGTGGTCGGACGGGAAGTGCTCGCCCATGTCGCCGAGGGCACAGGCTCCCAGGACCGCGTCGACCACGGCATGGGCCAGGACATCTCCATCCGAGGTCGCTGTGACACCGACCGATTCGGATACGACGACTCCACCCAGTTTCAGAGGGGGGTCACCGTCGAGACGATGAGCGTCGAAACCCCACCCGACCCTGGAGTTCACTCCTCGACCGGTTCGACCTTGGGCAGGGCGCGGTCGAGTTTCTTGATCGCCTCTTCCTCATCCACCTGGAGGCTGAAGGCGAGCTCGGAGCTGAGGGTGAGACGTGCCTTGGAGAGCATTCGCTTCAACGCAGGGCTGATGCCCTTGGTCTGCTGTGCGTAGGAGAGGTCGCGCACGACCTCGGCGACCTGGAAGATGTCACCCGACACCATTTTCTCGTTGAGGACCTTGTACCAGCGACTCCAATTCGAGCCGGCCTCCTCGGGCTCGCCCTTGAGCGACTTGAGGACCTCGCGTGACTTGGTCTTGGAGATCACCGGTCGGATCAGGTCGTCGACCTTCTCGAGCGGGACCATCACCGTGAGCTGCTCGGTGGCGATGTCGAGGATGTAGTAGTCCTTCCGCTGCCCGTCGAATTCCTGACGGACCTTCTTCTCTATCGTGGCCGCCCCGTGTTGGGGGTGGACCACCTTGTCACCTACCGAGAACTTGGTCGTTTGAGCCATAGACGGTGCCGAAGTGTACAGCCAGACCCGATCAATCGAGCACTGGCTCCCATTCGTGGGCCGCGGCCTCGAGTCGACTGAAGAAACTCAGCAGTTGCTCGGCCCGGGTCTCGCCCACTCCTTCGACGTCGATCAGCTGCTCCTCTGTTGCCCGAAGGAGACGTGTGACCGAGCCGAAGTAGCGGACAATGTCCTCCCGAACCGCGTCGGGGAGACGACCCACCTTGGAGAGGAGACGATGTCCACGAGCCTCGGCCGGATCATCGAGATCGGAGAAGCCGAGCTCCTTGGCGACACGCGATGCGTCCTCGAGCTCGGGGCCGCTCAGCTCGTCCAGGCGCTCGAGGGATCGGCTCACGGCACCACTCCGCAACGGCTTGACGTAGTCCTGCAGCACCAGCTCCTCCGTCGTGGACACTCCTGACAAAAGGTCGTTCAGTTGGAGGGTGGCGATCCGGCCCTCATCCCCGAGGGTGCGAGTCCGGTCACGGATGACGGCGCCGAGACGCTCCACTAGCTCCGCCCGCTGGACGAAGGTGACCACGGCCCGGTAGCTGGCCAGACCGGTCACCTCGAGACGGCTGAGACGGTTGTCGGCCTCGTCGAGACGACTTCGGAGCCGCTCCAGAGCCTGGAGCTCTTGATTGACGTAGGCCGCGACCTCCGTGGGTGACGCCAGCTCGAGCTTCTTCTCACCGTAGAACAGCGTGGCCACTCGACGCCCCTCACTGACCGCCACGACCGGGGTTTGGGTCTCTTTTGCCAGTCGCTCCGCAGTTCGATGACGTGCCCCCGTCTCGTCGGTGGGGATGCTGCCATCGGGGATGAAGTGCACGTTGGCGGCGAGGATCTCCGTCCAGGTGTCGTCCAGGACGACTCCCCCATCCATCTTCGCCAACTCGGACAGTCGTGCCGGGGTGAAGCCGGCTCCTGTCAGGTTGAATCCTCCTGAGCTGGCCGCCCTGACCTTTGGGTTCTGACCCAAGACCACCAGACCCCCCTTGCCTTGCTGGATGATCCGGTCGAGGGCGTGACGCATGGTGGTTCCAGGTGCCAGCCGCTCCAGAGTCTCGTTTATCGATGGACCGCCCACAGGCTCAGGCTATCACCCCCCGTGAAAAGCCGCAGACCTGCCTATTCCACGCCAGACGGCGGGTAATGCCAGGCCACAACCGGCACAGATCGTCGCCTTCCGGCGGGCCCCTTCCCGCCACCGGAGGTGACGCCGGGCATGCCGGATGGCTAGAGGCCGGCGAGATGAAGGGCGTCGACGAGTCGCATCGGCTCGCCACCACCCGGTGCCACACGCTTGTCGAGACCCATCCGGTTGAGCTCTTCCACGCGACGGGTCTCGAACGGAACCCCTCGAACCTCACCCGCCAGGCCCACCTCGCCCCAGGCAGCTATTCGCCCCAGGGATTCGTTCTCCGACGACGAGGCCAGGGCGAGGGCAACGGCCAGGTCGCATCCCGGCTCGTCGAGGCGCCAGCCCCCGACGACATTCACGTAGACCTCTTTGTCCTGGAATCGAATTCCCGCATGGCGATCGAGCACCGCGATGACCTGATTGACCCGCGCCGAATCGAGGCCACGGACCGACCGTCTCGGTTGTGCCTGACTCGTAGGCGCCACCAGCGCCTGGATCTCGACGAGTACCGAGCGCCGACCTTCCACGGCCGGGTAGACGATGGTCCCGGGCACCGTGGTCTCCCATCCTTCGAGGAAGACCTTCGAGGGGTCGTCCACCTCGACCAGGCCGTCTCCCTGCATGTCGAACATGCCGGAGACATGGGTCGCCCCGAAGCGGTTCTTGTTGCTTCGCAACACCCGAAATCCGCGATCTGGGTCTCCCTCCAAGCTGAGCACCACGTCGACCATGTGCTCGAGGATCTTCGGCCCGGCCAGACCGCCCTCCTTCGTCACGTGACCGACCAGGACTACGACGATCCCCGTGGTCTTGGCGAGTCGGATGAGACGAGCGGCACTCTCTCGAACCTGGGCAACCCCACCCGGTGCGGATTGGATCTCGGGCACACCCACGGTTTGTATC
>JBAPYG010000434.1:0-4375 GCA_049284615.1 Acidimicrobiia bacterium | reverse complement strand
GTCGATGTAGCCCGCCGATTTCTGATTGGCGTACAGGACGATGA
The DNA here is from genome assembly GCA_049284615.1 of Acidimicrobiia bacterium. GTDB lineage: Bacteria > Actinomycetota > Acidimicrobiia > Spongiisociales > ZC4RG35 > JANQRA01. Next base: position 4,331 of record JBAPYG010000434.1, on the reverse strand, counting down.
CGGTATCCCGGGTCAGAGCTGTCGGCTCGGCCTCGAAACCACTCTGCACCTGGACTGCAGTCCCGTTCTCGTAGCGCACATAGACACCGTCCTCGAAGCGCCAGGTGACCTCGCGGGCGAAGGGCACGACCGCCTCGGTCGCAGGGTCGCCACCGTTCCACTCCCCGTATTCCCAGGGTGACCCGACCGCGACCGACACCTGGCCCTCGACCGACGGGGTGACGAACAAGTGGTACGGACGGGGTCGTTCCAGCGTCTGATACGCATTGCTCAGCTCGGGGGTGACGATCGTCGCCCCGGTCGACTCGACCATCCCGGTGACGAATGGTTGGCCACCACTGGCGAACACGATCGGGCGGAAGAGAGACAGCAAGTCGGCGGAGACGGGTCTCAATGAGCGCACCGGGCCGATCAAGTCGGGTGTCGATGCCCCGAACATCGCGGTGTAGCGGGTCAACCCGCCTTCGACCGGGACCTCGACGATGAGTGGCGCCTGGTCGATTCCGATCTGGAATCCAACGTCGGGCACGTTGTCCACGACGACAGCCGTCACGGCTTCAGGGGCTTCGGTCCCGAACGGGCCCGGACCGTCGACCACCGGAGGAGGAGGTGCGATCGTGGCAGCAGTCGAGTCGGTTACCACCGTTGTCTCCGGCACCTCTGCCTCCGTTGTCGTGGTGGTCGCCTCCGCCACGGGCTCGACGGGAGCCTCGTCTCCGGTGATGAGGACCACCAGACCGACGATGGCCGCCACCAGGGCGATGCCTAGGACCGCGGCGGTCGTCTGCCACGGGTGGGTGCGCAGCCATTCGAGTGCGTTGTGCAAGGGATGCTCCAGGTCTACGGGCAGACGGAGACGCTAGCGCGCACGGTCAGCCGGCAGAAAGCCACTGGTTGCGGCGTCAGGTGCTGTCAGAGATCCAGAGCTCGGGCGAAGAACGACGCCATCTCCCCGCGGGTGAGGGTGCGGGTCGGGCAGAATCGATCGTTGTCTGGTGGATTGCATCCCAGTGTCACACCGTGATTGGCCAGCTCGTTGATGGACTCCTGGAAGACGCTGTTCCCGTCGTCAGTGAAGAAGTCGATCCCATCGGGGTTGTCGTACCCGAAGGCCCGCACCAGCATCTCCGCCATCTCCTCACGGATCAGGGGGCGGTTGGGGCAGTAGCTGTCGCTGTCACATCCGAAACCGATCCCCGCGGTGACGATCCGATCGATGTCTCCCTCGAACGTGTTACCGGCGACATCGTCGAATTGATTGCCCGACGTTTCCGTGAGGCCCAGCATGCGGGAGATGAAGGCAGCCATCTCGCCGCGACTGATGTCACGCTGAGGGCAATACTCGTCATTGGTCGGTGGATTGCAGCCATACGTGATGCCGGCCGCGTAGATCTTGTCGATGTTGGCCTCATGGGTGTTTCCCTCATCGTCACGGAACTGACCGCTGAACGCCTTCTGGGCCCGCAGTAGATACGGGTACGGGTTGACCTTGACGCCGTCCTTCTTGATCTCGAAGTGGAGATGAGGCGCCGTTCCCTCGGCATTGCCGGAGTCCCCGACCCAGCCGATCAGCTGCCCGGCGGTCACCTTCGTGCCTCGCTCGATGCCGTCGGCTATCCCCCATCCGAGCCCGTCGTCGGTGCCCTCGGTGTCGTTGTTCAGGTGGATGTACCAGGTCTCCCATCCGTCCCCATGATCGATGGACAGAGCGCAGCAGTTGGAGCTCATCCAGTCGATCTCGCCGTCTCCGGCGGCCACCACCGGGACACCCTTCACCCCATAGGTCATGATGTCGGTGGCCTCGTGGGTGTGTCCGGAGCGGGGTGAGTCGAACGTGTCGCTGTAGTAGACGTCACCCTGAACCGGGAAAACGAGCTGGTTTGGGTCGAAACCGTCGGCCTGAGCCGAGACTGCGGGAACGAGGGAGACAACGAGGGCGAGTGCCAAGACAGTCGAACGACGCAAGAATTTCCTCCTGGATTTGGGCGGTAGCACCGTGTAGATCGGCATTTCCGCTGCTTGTCTTTAACTACCGGCGTTAGCGAGCCTGCCCCGCCAGCACACACCGTCAGGACGAGCAAGTGGTCCCCGCTACCCAGCCCGGGACGGTTTGAAACACGAAAAGTGCGATCTTTCTCCGCGCTCCTCGTCGAATCGCCACCCGACAGATGTCCAGACCGGACCCCACGGATGCTCTAGGTCGATAGGCCTACGGTCGGTCCTAGGCTCGGTCGAATGCCTGGACCACGTAGGGCCGACCCCAGTTCGGTCGCCCGCCCCGGACGGAAGCTCACCCTTTGAGCAGCGTTGGGCGCTGGTACCGGATCCCCGATGGCTACCCGGGCCAGCCCCTGATTGAGCGAAGCCTGCACATCGTCGCCCTCTCCAGCTTCGCCATCGCCCAACCGCTCTTCGATCTGCTGGGGAGGAACTCGACCTTCTTCGCAGCCCATCGGTCGACCGGCGTCGAGATACTCCTGTGGACCCTTGTCATGTTGATCCCACTGCCCGCGTGCCTCATTGGCGTCGAAGCCGTCGTTGGCTTGATCTCGAAACGAGTGCTGTACCACCTCCACACGATCATCGTCTCGCTCCTCGGGGCGCTGATCATGATCCCGCCGCTGATCCGCTGGCTGGACCCCGGTCTCCTGGCAACCGTTCTGGTCGCCGTCGTCGTGGCCGCGCTCATCGGCGCCCTCTATCGACCCATCAACGCTTTGCGATCGGTCCTGTCCTGGGCGGCGATGGCGCCGTTGGCATTCGCGGGTTGGTTCCTCTTGGCCACACCGACCAGCCGGATCGTCTTTGATACGCCGGTCGATACAGGCGATGTCGCCGTGCCCTCGGACACTCCCGTCGTCCTGCTGGTTCTCGACGAGCTCAGCCTCGCCGGCCTCCTGACCCCTACCGGAGATCTCAACGAAGCCCGCTTTCCCAACTTCGCTCGCCTGGCACAGACTTCCACCTGGTACCCCAATGCCACGACCGTTCACGATCAGACGCGCGTCGCAGTCACCTCGATCCTCACCGGGAGTCTGCCCGAGCACGCCGCGGTGCCGATATCCGTCGACTTTCCCGACAACCTCTTCACACTGCTCGCCGGGAGCTACGACCTCGAGGTTCAGGAGTCGGTCACCAACCTCTGTCCCCGCGATGTCTGCGACGACGATGCTGCGCCAAACGAGATCGCAGGGCTCGGGATGCTGGTTCGAGACAGCGCGATCGCCTATGCCCACCTCGTCACGCCCAGCGAGGCCCGACAGCGATGGCTGCCTGAGATCGACAATCGTTGGGCCGGCTTCACCGATGACTCCGAGCCGGCGTCAGACCCATCATCGGGCGTCACTCTGGATGACATACGCGAATCGACCAGACGCGATCTCGGAGCCCGCCAGGAGCATCTCAAATGGGAGATATTCCTCGACCGTCTGCACAATTCGGACCGGTCGACACTGTTCTATCTCCACAGTCTCCTCCCCCACTCGGCCTGGCGGTACCTACCCGACGGCAAGATCTACGAGAACGACTTCTTCGGCGATCTCTTCGAGGATGGGAGCGGGGCGTTGTGGCGCGACGATCCCGTATACACCGATCAAGGCGCACAGAGGTTCCTCCTGCAGACTCGGTTCGTCGATCGCCAGATCGGCCGAATGCTCGACCGAATGGGACAAGAAGACCTCTTCGACGAGTCACTCCTGATCGTCGTCGCCGATCACGGCATCTCCTTCGAGCCGGGCATGCCGCGGCGCAACCTGAGTCAGGGGGCGAACCGGGCAGAGATCCTCCCGATACCGCTTTTCGTGAAGTACCCGGGACAGACGGAGCCCAAGGTGGACCCGGTCAAAGCACAAACCATCGACATCCTTCCCACAATCGTCGATGTGCTCGACATCGACCTCGATTGGGAGATCGCCGGGACATCACTCTCCGGCGGCGAGCTGAGCCGGGCATCCGGTGCCCTCGTCACCGCAGACGGCGTCGAGCATGTGGAGATCGCGGGTCACGCCGCGGCCACAGCCGTCGCTGAGCAACTCGGCGAGGTCTTCGGCCCGGGAACCGATCCGTTCGACGTCTATGGCATGGGAGAGCATCGTGGGCTCATGGGCCGGCCAGTCGGCGAACAGCCGGCGATCAGCGAACCGGTCTCGATCACAGCGAGCGTCTCTCACGTGAAGGGGTTGAGTGAGGTGGACAAGGGAGAGCGTGTCATCCCAGCGAGGGTGGTGGGCACGTTCAGCGGGGAGCCGACTCGAAGGGAGCTTGCCCTGGCACTCAACGATCGGGTGGTTGGTGTTGCGACCGCGTACTATTTCCCAGATGCCGATGTATGG
>JBAPYG010000433.1:0-4995 GCA_049284615.1 Acidimicrobiia bacterium | reverse complement strand
CCTCGGGAGTGCCCGTGTCGAGCAGGTCACTATCGGCGACGAACCCACGGAGACGCCCATGGTTGCCCAGCTCGTTGATGGCGTCGGTCAGCTGTATCTCGCCTCCCACACCTGGAGAGGTCTTGTTGAGGATGGAGAAGATCTCCGGGGTGAAGAGGTATCGACCGACCAGGCCCAGACGTGACGGAGCCTCCTCGACACCTGGCTTCTCCACCGCACCGGCGAGGTCGAGATACCCGTCGGCGACATCGGAGGCGGGAACCACCACCCCGTACTTCGAGAGGAACTCATCGGTCAGCCGTCGCAGGCACATGACGGATACCCCGCCTTCGTTGCTCCCCCCGGCCATCTCCTCGAGGACGTCCTGCCCCGGGCGGACGATGTTGTCGGAGAGAAGACAGAAGAAGGGGCGGTCGCCCACCATCTCCGCAGCCTCATACACGGCATGACCCAGACCCAAGGGCTCTTCCTGGACCACGGGGCGCACCCGGATGTCCTCGAGCCCGGGGAGAGGACCGTCGACGCTGAAGTGCTGGGCGATGAGATGACCGGCATCGAGGTCGACCACGACGACGGCCTCCTTCGCCCCGGCCCGTGCCGCCTCCTCTACCGCGTATTGGATGGCCGGTCGATCGACCACCGTTATCAGTGCCTTGGGTACGACCCGGGTCGCCGGGCGCATCCGGGTGCCACGGCCCGCGGCGGGAATCACTGCTACATCGATGCTCACGCTTGAACTTTCTGTTCGCTGCCCTTGAAGACTCGTTGGATGTTGCCCTTGTGCCGCCACACCACCAACGCGATGGTCACCAGAAGCCACACCAGGCTCATCCCTCGGACACCCTGCCATATGGCCAGTGGTATGGAGGCGAAGACCGCGATGAGCGACGAGATGGAAGCAGTCTTGGTGAGCTTTACCAGCACGATCCAGCCGAGGACCACGATGAGACCGGCGATGGGAACGGTGAAGAAGAGGACCCCGAGACCGGTCGCCACCCCCTTGCCCCCGCGGAACTTGTGGAATATCGGGTAGCAATGACCCACCACTGCAGCCAACCCCGCCACGAAAGCCCACTCGATCTGGGGGTCTCCGGTGCCGGAGGCGATCATCCCCATCGCAGCCCCGATCACTCCCTTGACGGTATCCCCGACCAGGACCATCGCCCCCGGGCCACGACCGAGGGAGCGCATCACGTTCGAGGCTCCCGGGTTGCCGCTGCCGACCGTGTGAATGTCCACGCCGTGCATGCGGGCAACGATCACCGCGAAGTCGATGCTGCCCACGAGATAGGCGGCCACGATCGCCAAGGCGATGGCAAATGTCATCCCGGACGATCATATTGAACGAACACGGAATGGAAGAGCCGGGCGACCGGTTCTAAAATCCTGCGTTCCACCACCAAAGCGGTCAGTCCAGCGATGCCCACCTACGAATACGTCTGCAAGAACTGCGGAGAGAACATCGAAGTCTTCCAGTCGTTCTCCGACAAGCCCTTGAAGAAGCACAAGGAATGCGGCGGCGACCTGCAGAAGGTGTTCCATGCTCGAGGCATCGTTTTCAAGGGCGGAGGCTTCTACGCCACCGACTCCAAGTCCTCCGCGGCGACGAAGAGCGCGTCCGAAAACGGCACCGGCGACAAATCGGACAAGCCGGACAAGACGGCGAAGTCCAGCAAGAAGGACACGGCGAAAGCCACCAGCAAGTCGGCGTCCTCCTCCAGCGACGACTGACGAGGCTCTTCTAACGGTGGGATCGCCCCCGTATCTTCGAAGCCATGCTGTGGTTCGAGCCCTTCCCCTGGGCCCGGTGGGCCCTGGTCGCACTCGTCGCCCTTTTCGCCGGCTATCTCGAGTTCAGGCCTGACGCCAGCGTCGAACAGCCCTTCGCGATCGTCGAGATCGACCCGGGCGACACCATCGACTCGACGAACAGCGAGATGCGGAAGGTGCCGATCGGGCTGCTCGACGGGGCCGAGCCCGGAAGCGTCGCCAGGACGCAGATCGACGTCGGAGAGCCCGTGCTGTCGGGCGACGTCGGCGACTCGAGCTCCAACGTCCCGCCGGGTTGGTGGGTCGTTGGCGTGACACTCCCCAACGGTGCTCTCACCGGAGACGAGGTTCGCCTGGTCGCCCTGGACACCGGAACCGAAGTCGAGGGAGTGGTGGCCTACCCGGGGTCGGACGACCCGTTCGACGCCGCCGATGGCGGGGTAGCCGTTCCCTCAGACGTCTCCAAGGAGGTGGCGATGGCCGCGGCCAACGGTCGTCTAGCCGTGCTGATCTCGACGGGATGACGGCTATGTTGCCCGCGTGCTCGCTGCCATCATCTGGGGGCTCGTCCAAGGCCTCACCGAGTTTCTGCCCATCTCCTCGTCGGGACATCTCGTCATCGTTCCCGAGTTCCTCGATGCCCTGGGAATGGACATCGAGCCTCCCAGCCTCGCCGTCTCGGCCGTGTTGCACCTCGGCACCCTCGTCGCCGTCCTCATCTACTTCCGTGACGACCTGAAGAAGGTGATTCGGCTACGCAGCGACGCGGAAGGTCAGAGGATCGCCCTCCTGGTGCTGGTGGGCACCGTACCTGCCCTGGTCGGCCTGCCCCTCCGCGACCAGATCGAGAGTCTGCAGGAAGACGTCACCAAGGTGGGTCTCGCCGTGATTGCGACGGGCGTGATCCTGGTGATCGGGCAAGCCTTCGCCAAGGGGACGCGTCAGCTCGTGGAGGGTCGGATCCCCGATGCCATAGTCGTGGGCATTGCCCAGGCCTTCGCCCTGATCCCCGGCATCTCGAGGTCGGGAATCACGATCTCCGCCGGGAACAGCCAGGGCTTCGAGCCGACTCAAGCTGCGCGCTTCTCGTTTCTGCTCGGCATCCCCACCATTGCCGGCGCCGGCCTCCTCTCACTGCCCGACCTATTCGACAGTGGCACCTTCGGAGTCGACCTCGTCGTCGCCATGGTCGTTGCCGCCGTCTCGGGCTATCTGGCCATAGCCTTCCTGCTCGCCATGCTGCGCCACGTGGGCCTGATGCCCTTTGCGATCTACTGCTTCATCGTCGGGGGCCTGACCGTGGCCTTCCTCTGATGCCCGCGCTGAATGTCCTCGGTGGCGAGCTCGAATCGTGCTCGGAGGAGCCGATGACGGGATGGTTCCGGGACGGGACCTGCGCCACCGCGCCCGGCGACGTGGGTGGCCACACCATTTGCGCCGTGATGACGAGGGAGTTCCTCGAGCACCAGGCTGGGATCGGCAACGATCTGGTGACCCCGATGCCCCAATACCGGTTCCCGGGGCTGCAACCCGGCGACCGCTGGTGTGTGACGATTCGCAACTGGCTGCTGGCCCATCAGGACGGGGCAGCCGCCCCGGTGGTGCTGGCCGCAACCCACCGGAGCGCCCTCGAAGTCGTTTCCATCGAGACACTCGAGACGTATGCCGTCGACGTCCCCGACGACCCTGGTGGGCTGGCCTGAGTCACTGGCTGTAGTTCGAGGACATCCGCATCGTCTCGGCGATGTGCACGTTTACGAGGGAGGGGAGGCCGGAGGCCTTCGCCCGTTCCAGGGCGGGACGGATCTCCCCGGGATCATCGACCAGCTCCCCATAGCCACCCAGACCCTTGACCATCTCGTGGTACGGGCGAACGCCCAGATCGGTGGCGACCAGACGCTCCGGGTAGGCCATGCGGTGGAACGTCTTGATGTTCGACCAGACACCGTCATTGCCCACCACTCCGATGATGGGGAGACCGAGCCGGACCATGGTGTCGTATTCCATCCCGTTGAAGCCGAATCCCCCGTCGCCGAAGACGATCCCGACGAGCTTGTCGGGATGGACCGTCTTGGCGGCGATGGCATATGGAGCCCCCGTGCCCAGCGTCCCGAAGGGCCCGGGGTCGAGGACGTGCCCTGCGGTCGAGGTCTGGAGCCATCGCGCCGTCGTGGAGACTATGTCCCCACCGTCGACCGAGACGATGGCGTCGGGACCGAAGAAGTCCGACACCTCCTTGGCGAACCGCTGTGGCATGACTGGGGAGGAGTCGTCGGCTGCGGCGACGGACGCGGCCTCACTCTTCTCGGCTTCGGCGGCCATGATCTCCTTGGTCCAGACCGGAGTGTCCGCCCGGCGGAGATCGTCGACGCGATCGACCAACTGGGCGACCACTGTCATGGGGTCGGCAACTATCGCGATGTGAGCGGGACGATTCCATCCGACCTTGCCGGCGTCGGCATCGACCTGGATCACAGTCGCATCGGCCCCGATCTTGTCTCCATAAGACGTCCTGAAGTCCCAGTCGACACCCAGGGCGAGCACGACATCGGCCTCGGCCATGGCCCGCGAACGGACGTGGTTGCCGAGGAGCGGATGCCCGAAGGGCAGTGAGCCCCGGGCCCGGCTGTTGACATAGGTGGGCGCCTGGAGGATGTCCGCCAGATCTCGGAGGCGGTTCTCGTGACCGGCGCGCGTGCCCGCTCCAGCGAAGACCATGACCTTCTCGGAGCCTGCCAACCGACTCACGATCTGATCCACTGCCATCTGATCGGCCCCGAAGCCGGCCGACTGTCGATACGCCTCGGGCATTCGCAGCGCGGTCTCCTCGACCATGTCGAACTGGACGTCCATGGGCACATCGAGGAACACAGGGCCCCCCCGTCCCTCGAAGGCGTGACGAGCGGCGGTAGCGACGTAGTCGGCGAGACGGTCGACCTGCCATGCCGTGGCGGCCCACTTGGTGATCGAGTGGAAGAGGCGGGTGTGGTCCATCTCCTGGAGCCCACCCTTCAGCTCCTGGCGGATCAGGTGGCGCCCACCGATCACGAGCATCGGCGTGCTCCCGTAGAAGGCGGTGGCGACCCCGGTGACGGTGTCTGTCACCCCGGGGCCGGCGGTGACGGCAGCCACCCCGAGCTTGCCGGTGAGCCTCGTGTAGGCCTCTGCGGCGTGAGCGGCCGTCTGCTCGTGGCGGACGTCGACGACCGAGATGCCCTCCTGGAC